>JABLXP010000013.1 GCA_013178045.1 Bacillota bacterium | reverse complement strand
TCCTGCGTCTCCTGCTGCACCCCGGCAACCGCCACCTTGAGCCCTTCGGTCTCCTGCCGCATCTCGGCAACTGCCACCTTGAGCCCTTCGGTCTCCTGCCGCATCTCGGCAACTGCCACCTTGAGCCCTTCGGTCTCCTGCTGCACCCCGGCAACCGCCGCCTTGAGCCCTTCGGTCTCCTGCCGCATTTCGGCAACTGCCACCTTGAGCCCTTCGGTCTCCTGCTGCATCCCGGCAACTGCCACCTTGAGCCCTTCGGTCTCCTGCTGCACCCCGGCAACTGCCGCCCTCAGCTCCTGCGTCTCTTTCCGGTTCTCCTCAATCGCCGCGTTCGATCTACCTACGACTCGGACAAGTTCAGCTAATACCCGCTCAATACTATCCAGGCGCTCCTCCAACATTATGACTTCCCTTCCCCTTCACATCTCTTTCCCTTATTTTACCACATCCTGCTCAGTCCGGTCAAGAACATTTGTTCGCATCAGGTAAAAAACTTTGACCAGCTCCTCATCCACTTCCGCCTCACCGCCCAGCACACCCTCCACCGCCCGGACCACCATCTCCACCGGGCGCGGTCGGTCCAGCTCCAGGTAGCAGAGGCGCCGCCCCCGTCCATAGCGGCGCGCCAGGCCCAGCGGAATCTCTGTCGGATTCACCTGTTCCTCGGTCAGCAAAGTGAAACCCTCCCAGTGGCGGTGGATCCGCCGTAATATATCCAGGGTCCGGTCAGTTGAGCCCCGGTCAACAACGATCAGATCGAAAGCAGGCGTCTCCTGGTGATAAAAATTGGCGATCGCCCGCATCACTCCCTCGATAATCTCTTCCTGATTCCGCACCGCCATCACCAGCGTAGTCGTCGACCACGTCAAATGACAGCACTGGCAACCGCGCGGCCGCCAAAACGCATAAAGGCCAAGCAGCAGGGAGATCAGCATCCCAGCGATGGCCAGCCAGAACAAATCCCCATTGTGCACCGTACCACTCCTTTCGCCAACTTTATGCCGTGGGAGTTAATACAGTTTATGCACAGTGGGCCTAATTTGGTGCTATCCGTGAGCTACAGATCCACCAGCTTATATTTGATGGCGTAGATCGCCGCCTGGGTGCGATCCTTCACATTTAACTTCCGCAAAATACTGGTAATGTGGTTCTTGACCGTTTTCTCACTGATAAACAGCATCCGGGCGATATCCAAATTAGAAGCGCCCCGCGCCAGGCAGACCAGGACCTCCCGCTCTCGCTCCGTCAGGCGGTTCACCGCGGTTTCATCGGCCGCCACCGCCGACAGCCGGTTGAATTCCCCCATCAATTTCGCCGTCACCTTCGGGTGAACCACTGACTTCCCCTCATGCACATTGACGATGGCCTTGATCAACTCATCAGCCTCAACATCCTTCAAAATGTAGGCGGCCACGCCGGCCCGGATGGCTTCGAAGATCTGGTCATCTTCGTCAACCGTCAACGCGATCACTTTCGTGCGCGGTAATTCCTTCTTAATGACCCGGGTCGCCTCCACCCCGTTGGTCCCTGGCATATTCAAATCCATCAGCACAATATCCGGCTGCAACCGCCGCGCCTGCGCGATCGCCGCCTCACCATCGCCCACCTCACCGACCACCCTGATCCCCGGTTCCAGTTCCAGTACCTTGCGCAAGCCCTGTCTGACCAGGGCATGGTCATCAACAATCAATACCCGAATCGGTTTCACTCTCGACCCCTCCCGCTGCTCATCGCGAACTCACCTTACTCCTGGTCTTTCAGCGGAATCTGCACCACCACTTCCGTGCCTTTGCCAGGTGATGATCTGATCATCAGCTTGCCATCCAACATCTCAACTCTTTCCCGCATGCTGGTCAAACCATAGCGGTCATGTGGAGTGGCCAGCACCTCCTCAACGTTAAAACCAACCCCATTGTCCCGCGTAATCGCGGTCAACATCAACGGGGCCATTTCCAGCTTGACCGTAGCCTGGGAGGCCTGTGCGTGCTTATACACGTTATTCAGCGCCTCTTGAATCACCCGGAAGACTGCCACCTCCAGGTACGGCTTGAGCCGCCGTTCCTGGCCGAGGATCGTCAGGTGCACCGGCAGCCCGTACTTCTCCGCAAAATCGGCCGTGAATCGCTTGAGAGCCGGCACCAGCCCCAGGTCATCAAGGGCCATCGGCCGCAGAGCAAAAATAATCTTGCGGATGTCCTGCAGGTTTGACCGGGCAACCTCCTTGAGTTCAGCCAGTTCCTGACGCACCCGCGACAGGTCGACCTCCCACAGCTTCTCGCAGTATTCCAGGCGGAGAACAATATTGGCCAGCGACTGGGCTGGACCATCGTGAATCTCCCGGGCAACCCGCTTGCGCTCCTCTTCCTGGGCCTGGACCACCCACCAGCCCAACTGCTGCAGGCGCTGGGCCTTGTCCAGCGTGGCGCTCACCTTCTGCAGGTTACCGCTGATAAACTTCAGCATCATGCCGACCTGGGAGATCAGCATTTCCGCCCGTTCGACGATTTCCGCGATCCGCTTCACCCGGCGCTCCAGGTCATCCCGGCGGGCCCGCAGGTTGGCTTCCTTCTCCCGCAGCACAAACAAGCGGATCTGGATATCCTTCGCCTGTTCGTAAGCCTGGCGCACGTCCTCCTCACTGTACTTGTGAAAATCCCGGCTGACCTCCATCAACCGGTACCGCGCCTGTCGGTCCGCCAGGGTAACAGCATCGACTTCCTTGATGATGTTTTGCGTCTGCTCCTTGACTTCCAGCAGCTCAAGTTGAACCCGGGCGTATTCGCTCCGCGCGTTTTCCGCAATGTCAAAAATCTGCTCCTGGCTGTTTTCAATGGTTTCGATCAGTTTGGTGATGATATTTTCCAGCAATTTGGCGTCGAATACTTCCAGGTCAGTCATGCTCCTCCCCCGACCTCCCGGGCTTGACATCGTGGTTGAGGGGTTATTCGACACCAAGCGCGCGATTTCCTCCAGTATCCAATTATATCGAATAATATTCCGGCAAACTTGAAGGGTTAGAGTAAAAATAAGCAATTTGGCCCAGGACCAAAGTTGGATTGCTTTGTGGCTTCTTTATAATATGGACACATACGCAAAAAAGGGGTTAGCCATGCATGGAGGCTGGCATTCGCGAAATCAAAAACCGACTAAGCTACTTTCTAAAACAGGTTCAGGAGGGCAAGTCAGTGCTAATTAAAGACCGCAATCGACCAGTGGCCAGGCTGGTCCCGGTCGTGGAAACAAGGAATAACGTTCCCGAGGAGATTATCCGTCTGGTCGAAAGCGGACTGGCTTCCTGGAATGGTGGCAAACCAAAGGGGATCGATTTTCCAGCAACAAATAAAACAGCCATCCTGGTCTCAGAGATGGTGACGGAGGACCGGCGATGATCGCTTATCTTGATACGTCTCTGGGAAGCGTTTGCCAGTTATGCTTTTGAGATGGTCCCTGACCAACCGCCAGGCCGGTAAGACGACACTTGCAGATGTTATAGCCACCAGCACCACCTGGTCCCCCGGGTCTCTTAACCCCGGGTTAGATAAAGTGATAAAGCAAGCGCAAAAAACAGGGCCGCCCGGGCCCTGTTTTGCTCCTGCCTGCCAAGGGCAATCATTCAAGCGTTCACGTTACAGCTGCAAATACTCCCGTACTTCCTGCTGGATCTGCCGCAGCTTCTCCTCGTTGATGGCCTCCACGTAGATCCTGAACAGGGGTTCCGTGCCGGAAGGCCGGACCAAAAACCAGTTGTCTCCCTCCAGGAGCACCTTCGTCCCATCAACGGTCACCTTCTGCTGGACCTTCAGCCCCGCCACCTCAGCGAGGGCAAACTCGCGCAGGGACTGCAACACGCGGGCCTTGTCCGCCGGGCGGCAGTGAATGTCCAGCCGCTCGCTGACCAGCCGCCCGTACTCACGGGATAACTCCTCCATCAGGGCGGTCAAACTCTTGCCCCACCGGGCCACCATTTCCACCACCAGGGAGGCGGCCAGGATCCCGTCTTTCTCCGGGACGTGCCCGTGGATGCTGATCCCCCCGCTCTCCTCCCCGCCCAGCAGGCTACCCCGCTCCAGCAGGGACTGGCCGATGTATTTGAAGCCCACCGGGGTCTCTTCCACCGTCAGTCCGTACCGGGCCGCAATGCGGTCGACCATGTGGGTCGTCGCCACCGTCCGGGCCACCGCTGGTCCCAGTTTGCCGCGCGTCTCCAGCAGGTGGTAAAGGGCCAGGTAGATCACCTGATTCGGGCTGATGTAGTCGCCATTGCGGTCGATGATCCCGAAGCGGTCAGCATCTCCGTCCAGGGCGATTCCCAGGTCAGCCCCCTGCCGCCGGACCCTTTCCCGCAGCTCGCCCAGGATTTTCCCCGTTGGCTCAGGGACGCTCCCGCCAAACAGGCAGTCCCGGTAGTTGTGCATCACCTCGACCTGGCAGCCCGCCTCGCGCAGGAAATGCTCCAGGTAGCCGATCCCCGCGCCGTACAGCGGGTCGATCACCACCTTCAGGGGATGACGACGGATGTCCGCCACATGGATCAAGGACGCCAGATGGTCAAGGTAGACCTGGAACGGCTCCACATCCTGGATGAGACCGGCCTCTTTCGCCTTCTCCAGGGGTAATTGCTTGACCTGGCCATCCCCCGTCAGCTGCTGCAGAAAATGCTCAATCTCGTCGGTGATGTGGGGGAGCGCCGGCCCGGCATAGTCGGGGATGAACTTGATCCCGTTGTACTCTGGCGGGTTATGGCTGGCCGTGAGCATCACCGCCCCGGCCGCGTCCTTCCATTTGATGGTGTAGGCGGTTACCGGGGTCGGGGTAGCCTTAACGGTCAGCCAGACGGGGATCTGGTTGCCGGCCATCACCTCGGCCACCGTTTCCGCAAACTTATCGGACAGGAACCGGTTGTCATACCCCACCACAATCCCTTTGGCGGCCAACCGGTGTTCATGCAGGTACTGCGCGATAGCCTGGGCCACCAGCGCCACGTTGGCAAAAGTGAATTCCCGGGCAATGATCGCCCGCCAACCATCAGTTCCAAACTTGATTCCAGACATATGCGGTAACCTCCGAAGCTCGTATTATGCCCACTTTCCCAATAATTGTAACACGCCTCGCCCCGGCCGTAAAGCAGCTCGTCCCCTCTAAAAAGCTATAAAAAAAGTAGCCTGTCCCCATTTATTTGTCGTCTACGTCCACGGGAAACTGCAGGTTGTCACGGCGCTGGTCGATGTAGAGTTTACCGCTGGCGTCCAGACTGGCATAAACAACATCCCGGACACTGTTAAATCCCTGCTTCTGGAGTTCCGCGATCAGCCACTGCTCGTCCAGGTTCAACTGCTGCAAGTTCGGGTAAATGACCTGACCATCCACCACCAGTTCAGTGGGTACCCCCTCGTACTGTGTCGGCAGCTGCAGGTCCTGCGGGGTGACGGGCCGGTGCTGGGACTTGGGCAGCACGCTGAGGGACCCGTTGGTCTCCAGGATGGCGTACTCCACGTCGGCAATGTTGAAAATGTTCTTGTCACGCAGCTGAGTCATGAGGTTATCCACGCTGTACCGCATGCGCCGCATGTTGTCTTCCAGAATCTTGCCGTTGTGGATCACCACCGTCGGTTCCCCCTCGATCAGTTTCCGCAAAGGGCGGCTTTTCTCTGTGATAAACGCCGCCGAAAAAGCCAGCGCGACAAATACGGTCAGGGCCCACAGGTGCTGCCAGATCTTCTCGGTGCCCCCGATCGCAATCATCGCCGCCAGATCGCCAAACGTGATGCCGGTGATGTAATCATAGACCGTCAGCTGCCCGACCTGTTCCTTGCCCAGGATCCGCGCGTACACCAGGATACTGATAAAGGCCAGCCCCGTCTGAAATGTGGTCATCAACAACCAGTCCACTGTGATCCCCTCCCTGCAAGGCAAAATTCACTGTTTTATTATGGCAACAGCACCCGTTTTCTATGCGCCGCAGCAAAAAAAATCAGACCCTCCCTACACCCGGGTCTGACAACGCTTCGTCTAATCCAACTCCCCACCAAAAAGGCGCCGGGCCTTTTTCTCCAGCAGGATTTTCTGGCTTGCCTTCACAAACAAATCGAAAATATTACCGCGGCCCCGCCGCCTGATCACCACTGGCCGGCTCATCCCAAAACCCCCTTGAAAATAATGGTTCTGGTATGAGTATACCCCGAAGTGAACACACTTAAACTTAGCCAACGTCAAGTTACCAAGCTGATTTTTTGACTTAACCGAAGGTCGCTACCTGTCTGTTTACCATGACCGATAAATTTACTGGCAGATCACCGGCTGAATGTTGAGACTAGCCTAAAGTTTCCCGCCTCGCAGTTGGCTCTGGCCGCTGGTTAGCCGACCGCCTGAAGAAATCCCCCTTCGCTGACCGGTCCGAAATCCTGGTTAATGTCCTGAACAGCTACCGCCCTAAGGCCATCAGTTTGGCCTCGTGCTGAATGACCTTTTTACTCACGTACAGCAGGTCTTCCTTGAACTCAGCCAGTTGCTCCTTCACCTCTTTACGGAATGCCGCCTGCTCGCCCTGCAGCGAGTCCACCTTCTCCTCCAGGCGGGTGAGCCGGGCCCCGTTTTCCTGCGCGCGGTGCTCCAGGGCGCGCAGGATTTGCGCGTGCTCCTGCTGCCCCGCCTGCAGGCCCGTCACATCGGTCTTTAAAGTCGCCACATCGGTCTTTAAAGTTGTCACATCGGTCTTTAAAGTCGCCACATCGTTCTTTAAAGTCGCCACATCCGCCTTCAAGCTGTCCAGATCATGCCGCATCAACTTCAGCTCATCCAGGATCTGCCCCAATACTTTTTCCACGCGGGCTCCCCCCTAACACCGTTTATCCATATTATACCACACTAACCACTCTGCGTCAAACAATTGTTCGCCCGAAATACTCCAGAATCGCCCGCACGATCCGCTCGGCCGCGTGCCCGTCCCCGTAAGGATTGACCGCCCGGGCCATCCGCTCGTACTCCTGCCGGTCCTCCAGCAGCCGCCGGGTCTCCCGAAAGACCGTCTCCCGGTCGGTCCCCACCAGCTTCACCGTGCCGGCCGCCACCGCCTCCGGCCGCTCCGTGGTGTCGCGCAGAACCAGCACCGGCTTGCCCAGGGACGGCGCCTCCTCCTGCAGCCCGCCCGAATCGGTCAGGACCAGCGTCGCCCGGTTCATCAGGTTGGCAAAAGGTTCATAATCAAGGGGTTCGATCAGGTGCACCCGGTCCAGGTGCCCCAGCACCGCGTTGACCACCTCCCGCACCTGCGGGTTCCGGTGCACGGGAAAAACGATCTGGATATCCGGGAAATACTCGAGCAGGTCCCGAAAAGCCAGATACACCTGCCGCAGGGGCTCGCCCAGGTTCTCCCGCCGGTGGGTGGTCACCACCAGCGTCCGCCGCGACAGGTCAATCGCCGCCAGTTCCCCCGTAAACCGGTAGTCGGGCTTGACCGTAGCCAGCAGGGCGTCGATCACCGTGTTCCCCGTCACCCAGATCCGCTCGGCCGGCACCGCTTCGTCCAGCAGGTTCTGACGGGAAGTCGCCGTCGGGGCAAAGTGCAGGTCAGCCAGCGCGCCCGTCAGCTTGCGGTTCATCTCCTCGGGAAAGGGCGAGTATTTGTTGCGGGTCCGCAAGCCCGCCTCCACATGTCCCACCGGGATCTGGAGGTAAAAAGCCGCCAGGCTGCCGACAAACGTCGTCGTCGTGTCCCCGTGCACCAGCACCAGGTCGGGCCGCTCCGCCTCCAGCACCTCCCGCAGACCCTGAAGCGCCCGCGTCGTCACCTCGAAGAGCGACTGCCGCGCCTGCATGATGTTCAGGTCGTGGTCAGGCCTGATCTGAAAAAGGTCCAGCACCTGGTCTAGCATCTCCCGGTGCTGGGCGGTCACCGTGACTCTGGTGATAATCTGGTCGGGAAACTTCTGCAGCTCCTTCACCACCGGCGCCATCTTGATGGCCTCCGGCCGCGTGCCGAATATCGTCATCACTTTCAGCTTGTCCATGCTCCACCTCAAGAAAATTAATGGACGGAAGATAACTGGTCTATCCGCCAGTGATTTCCGTCCTTAATTATATACCATCCGGCTTTCTTTGACCAACAAAGTTTTCCCTACTCAGATCGCCCGTCGGCGCAGGCTGCGGAGCAACACCTCGTGCTCGCCCAGGATACCGGACATCGACCGCTGGTGCTCCCTGATTTCCTTGAACTCCTTTTCCAGGCGATCCAAGCAGGCTTCCATCTGGTCGCGCCAGGCGCGCAGTTCCTGGCGCAGTTCCACAACCAGCCTTTCCATACGCGCGAGACGGTCTTCCGCCGCGGTTTCCACAGGTTCATTCGTCACCTCAACACCGGGTTCCTCAACCCGCGGCGGAGCCAGTACGGTTTTCCCGTCCACCACCACTTCCGGCGTGATGTGCAGGGTATCGGCCAGCCGCTTCAGCCAGTTTTCCGCCGGATCCGCCAGATCAGCCAGCCGCCCGGTGGGATAAAGCTTCACCCGGTTCTCTATCCCCAGCATCAAAATGTTCTCCTCACCGTCTTCCATCAGGGCCGACAGCCGAAAACACACCAGCATTTCCTGCATTTCCTCCTGGGTCAGTTCGTATGTCCCCTCCTGAAACAGCAGGGACCGGCAGACTTCCTCATCGGTCGGCATCGTTCCCGCTTGCTCGGCCAGCAAACTGCGCACCCGGGCAAATTCCTGGCCCGAGATCAGGATCTTCATCGGTCTCACTCCATTCATGATCAGGTTTGTTTGTGATCGTACTTCGACATCTCTCGCCCAGACCCTTTTGTCCAACTTGTTTTACAATTCTGAACCGTTTATACTGGTATCCGCCGCAAGGTCCTGATTGCCACCTCATGTTCACCAACGATCGCGATAATCGACTTTTGCTCCTCTTTGATTTCCTTGAGCTCTGTTTCTACCCGCGCCAGCCGAGTCTCAATCCGGTCCAATCGGTCTTCGATCCGCGCCTGTCCCTCGCGGAGTTCCTCCACCGCCGCATTGGTATTGCCCACGATGCGAATCAATTCCGTCAGCATTCTTTCCACATGTTCAAGACGGTCTTCCGCCATAATGGGCTCCCTTCTTCTACCAACCAAAATGTTTTATGACCGCTGCTTTTGATTAATTATACCACATAAATTTTACCACCGGGACGGATTCGTCCTAATCATAACCACTAAGAACGAATTTTTCCTTCTAGATAAAATATTGTCAGACATTAAGTTTTTTCCGACAATAACCACTCCCGGAACCCGGATTTCGCCGCCTATTTAGCGAACAATTGCGACCCACATTTTCCATATAATGTTCCCGGCCATAATTCTCAAGAGCCAGACCTTCCGACACCGCCTCATCCGCTTTTCGATTATTGTAGGGATAAAGAAGATTTTGGCCCGCTGTCGCCCCACAATACTTCCTTTTTCTTACCCCGGGCCTGCTATGCTGGAGATAAAAAACCTTACCCGGGAGGCTTTTACAAATATGCTGGTCAATGAAATCAAACCACCGGTCAGAACCGTGCAGATCCTGTGCGCCAGTCTGTCTGCGCTCGGCTACTACCCCTGGCAAATCAAACAGATCATCCTTGAAGTCGCCGGCACAACCAACCTGAAAGACCTGGACGAGCAGCAGCTGGAACAGCTGGCCGACGAACTGCGCCGGCAGTACGAGTTCGCCCTGAAGTGCCTGGCGGTGACCAGGTCGGAGTGAGTCGACCCAAAAGCCTTATGATTTAGCCGCTTCAGCCGGCCCTTCAGCACCCGTTTCCTGTGAAGCATCCCCGGGGCCGGCTGCATTGTTCTTCTTCCGCTGGACAACCTGCCCCACTGCCCGGTATGTCAAATACAGCATGACCAGTCCACCGTAGCCCGCCACATCCAGAACCACGTCCTGCACCAGCCCGTCACGCCCCGCCACGCTCATCTGGTGCCACTCATCCAGGACAGCCACCCCCGCCACCAGCAGACCCGCCCACACCCAGCGACGCCGGCCCATCCCGGCCAAAGCCCCGGCCAAGGACAGCCCCAGCCCCCCGTAAACCAGCACATGGGCCACTTTGCGCAGTACAATATACAGAAAAAGAACTAGATCAACCCGGTTATCCAGCACCCGCCCGGCATAGGTAAAATGCAGGTGCGGCAAACGCTGCACCGCCTTGATCAGGGTCGGGTGCCGGCGGAGGAACGGCTTCAGGTCCTGCTGCGTCCCCGGGGTATTGGAGAAAATAGCGATAATGACTAAGCAGACGAGCACCGCCAACCATCGGTGAATTTGTTTTCGGTCATTGAGCATCCCGAAATACTCCCATAAAAACTCTTCTCCTGGCTATTCCTTAATTTATTTTCCTTTACTTATAATCCAGTAATTCCTCGGCTGGGACCTCCCGTACCACCCGGGCCGGCACACCCTTCACCAGCCGTCGCGCTGGGACATCTCTGGTCACCAGGGCCCCCGCCGCGACAAAGGCCTCCTCGTTTATTACCACGCCCGGCAGCAGGAGCGCTCCGCCGCCGACCCGGGCCCCCCGGTGGATCGTCGGTCCTTTCAGGTACTGAAACCGCTTCTCCGTGCGGCCCATATAATTATCATTGTACGTTTTGGCCATTGGCCCGATGAAAACATGGTCCGCGATCGTCGTGTGCGCCGTGATGTAGGCCCCCGTCTGGATCTTCGTATAATCGCCAATCGTCACCTGGTTCTCCACCGCCACCCCCCGACCCACGACCACGTATTCGCCCAGCCGGCACTGTTCTCGGACCGAGGCCAGATCCCCCACCAGACAATGATTGCCGATCACCGTGCCAGCATAGATTACAGCACCGGCACCGATCTTACATTCAGCGCCAATCCGCAGCGGCGGCAGCTCACCAACTATCTTAACCGTACTGATTTTCGCCAGCGTCAAAGGTTTGCCCAGAACAGCATTATCCGAAATGATACAGCCATGCCCAATAACCGTCCCAGGATAAACGGTCACGCCATTGCCGATGACCGCCCGGTCCCCGATTACAACCCCGGCGTTGATCACGGTATAATACCCAATCTGACAATTCTCACCCAGAATAGCCGCCGGATGGATAAAGTTATACAAATGGTCTCCCTCCCGAAATTTTATTGATTAATCAGTTTTTCTACCTTTTGCCCATCAACTTCTTGATACATGCAATTACGCGCCACTGGTCATCTTCGGTTAAATTTGAACCCGATGGTAAACAAAGACCCGTCGCAAAAATCTTGTCACACACACTTTCCTGCTCCCCATGCGGGAAGTAGGCATGATTTTTAAACAGCGGCTGCAAATGCATCGGCTTCCAGACCGGCCGGGACTCGATATTCTCCCGGGCCAGGGCCGTATAGACATCCATAGCCGTCACCCCGCATCGCGCCGGATCAAACGTTACCACTGTCAACCAGCGATTGGCGCGACCGTATCCAGCTTCCGGCATAAACCCAATGCCATCAATGTCAGATAAGGCCTCATAATAACGGTTAAAAACCGCCCGGCGAGCCTCAATCCGCTGATCCAGGATCCGCAGTTGTCCTCTCCCGATCGCCGCCACAACATTGCTCATCCGGTAATTATAGCCCATTTCCGTATGCTGGTACCACGGGGCCGGCTCCCGCGCCTGGGTTGCCCAGTACAGCGCCTTTTCCAGGGCTTCGACATCATCAGACACCAGCATGCCACCACCGGAAGTAGTGATAATCTTATTTCCATTAAAAGAATAGACCCCAAACTTACCCCAGGTACCGCTGGCCCGGCCTTTATAAGTCGCCCCCAGTGACTCGGCCGCATCCTCCAGCACCGGCACTCCGTAGCGATTGCAAATTTCCAAGATGGGCTCCATATCTGCGCTCTGACCATAAAGATTAACCACAATAACCGCCTTTGGTAATTTACCTGTTTTATCAGCCCACCAAAATGCTTTCTCCAAGGCCAGCGGCGACATATTCCAGGTCTCACGGTTGGAGTCGATAAAAACCGGTTCTGCGCCCTGGTAGAGCACCGGATTCACACTGCCGATAAAAGTAAAGGAGGAACAAAACACTGTGTCCCCCGCACCTACCCCCAATAGCCGCAGCCCCAGGTGGATGGCCGCTGTCCCGGAACTGACCGCTAATGCTCCCGCTGCCCCCACGTATTCCGCCACTTCCTGCTCAAAGGCCGTCACGTGCGGCCCCAGCGGCGCGATCCAGTTGGATGCAAACGCTTCTTTAATGTATTCCAGTTCATAGCCGCTCATATGCGGGGGCGATAGATAAATCCGCTCGTTAGAATCCGACATTTTTGGTTCCTCCCACACCTTGATTCAAATTCTTCGCTGGCTCAACCACGTCGCCCAATCTACCAGGTTCTGCAACGCCAAAAACAGTCAGGAAAATATACTTAAGATCGTCAACAAAGCGATAGTTCTGGATATACGCCTTGTTTATTCTCACCTTATCAGGGAAGATAACTTCGCGATTATATTTTTCCGGCTGTTCGACCTGGGCCAGGATTTCCTCCTCATCCCGATACTTCAACGTGGCCGGGCCAGTTATTCCCGGCCGCACCGATAATATTATCTTGCGGTCCTCTTCCTTTAACGCGTCGGCAAAGCCCGGCACATCTGGCCGCGGTCCCACAAAACTCATCTGGCCCAATAAGACATTGATTAACTGCGGCAATTCATCTATTTTCGTCCGTCGAAAAAATCTCCCTAATGGCGTAATCCGCGGATCTTTACGTGTCGTCACGACAGTTTTAATTGCAGGTATTTCCCGCATCGTTCTGATTTTGATTACTTTAAATATTTTCCCGTTTCGCCCTACCCGCTCCTGGGTAAAAAATCCACTCCTGCCTGTATCGATAGAAGCAAGAATAAAGGCGATAATAATAATCCACCCCGTTAAAATTAAGCCAATAGCAGAAAAGAAGATATCAAAAGTTCGTTTGAGGAATCTGTCGAAAAAAGACAGGTAATGTATATTATCAGTTTCTCTCATGTTCACATAAAGACCTCGCATTTTCTCCTCAATTCCTCTTGAAATAATATAGCCCGAACTTTATGTATAAAACCATTATCAGGCAATTTATATATTAATCCGCGTAAAGGATAACAAAGTTCAACAGCCTTGCCGAGTAATGGGTTATAGATCAATTCTAAATAACAATACAATTTCTTAAATCCGAATTTTTCGAGAAACTCTTGCACATTTGTGTCGTGAGCAATAGAACGACTACCATTGCTCACGACAGAACCCCGCTCTTGAACATAATACTCCAACAAAGAACTGATCAAGGCATACGAGGTATAATGTTTTAAATACTGGGGATCATATTTGATACCGCTTGCCCTCTACAATGCACTGACAATATCCCGCTAAATTACCTTTATAAAATACACCCCAGTATTCAAATAATCCTCTATCTGAAGCCTCTCTAATACTTTTTTCATAAGTTCGTCTGTCAACCGGAGTGGCATTTTGATAGCGGCTGTATGCCGATAAATAACAATCATAACCATTTTACGGCCAGCCAGTCTGCCTTTATAATTTCAACGTTGCAATTACGCTGTCCACGCTTAATTTGATTTCGCATTTTTGATGATAATTTTGAGGGATCGTAACTGTCACAAATTACATACCACCACTCTGTCTTTTCAGTAGAAGGCATGGGGGTATAGCGCAAAAATAAAGCTTTTGATTCTCTTAACAATCGTTCAGCTTCAATTTTCGAGATCTCAGGAAAACAAGGAAAAGGGCTGGCTGGTACAAGCGCTCCCTGATATAAACGCCAATACGTCCCCCTCCTTCATATAACTTGATTCCCACTTTTCTAAGATATTCGATGTAGCTGGTCATGTAAAACACCTACCAAACAAATAACATAATTTGTAAGAATTCTTCTGCTAAAACCCGATAATCATGCTTCGCCAAAACATAATCCTTACCTTTCTGTCCCATTATCTCCCGCTCAGCATCACTCATCTGCATTAATCTCAATACTGCCTCCGCGATTGCCGCCGGATCTTCCGGGGGAACAGAGATGCCACAACCACTTTCAGCTACCAGGTCATTGCCTGCCTCAATCGCATGAATAATTGGTTTAGCCGCCATCATATAATCCATTAATTTATTAGGGCTTACCCCAAAGCGAAATAAAGGCTCACTTTTTAATCCAATATATAATACATGCATTAGATCTAACAATGCAGGAATAGTTCCTTTAGATACAGGTGGCAAAAATATTGTGTTTTCTAAACCAAAGTCTCTAGCCTTATATTCTAAAGCACTTTTTTCAGGACCTTGTCCTATAAGGACAAAGGTAACTGGATAATTTTTTAGTAATGAAGCAGCTTCTATAAAAGCATATAAAGCATTCGCCAAACCATGTGAACCGGTATATCCAACAATAAAACGCCCTGTTTGTCTTAATTTGGTTAATACCTCTTTATGCTTGTCTGGAACCGGGAGTCGATTGTTTTGCCACTCCGCAACATCAATCCCGTTAGGGATGTAAACAAATTTCTCAGGTGCCATGCCGTGCGCTTCCATATGCATATTTGCTTTCGGCAATAAAGAGACAACCCAGTCTGCCACCCGATAAGCAAAATTTTCCGCTATTTGCAAAAATACAATATATGGATGATAAGGCGACATCCCGCCTAATTCAACCGGTGATAACGGCCACAGGTCATGTACTTCGAAAATCAGTTTTGCTCCTGTTTTTTTAGCTATTCTATAAGCCGGATATATATCAAGCGGATAGGTTGAAGAGGCAATAACTACATCTGGCTTACACACATCAATTAAATAACTTTTGAAACGGAATAACTGGGCAATAAAAGCAAGCATGTTCAATACCCGCTTTAACCCATTACCCTGATATGGTGGAGTCTTCAGCCAAATATAATGGACACCTTCGATATACTCCTCAGCTAAGCTGCCGGCTACTACTGGCGCTTTGCTTCGCAAATGGGAAAAAGAAGCAGCCACAATCGTGACCTGATGACCAAGCCTAACCCACTCTCGGGCTAAATAAAAAGGCCGATATTCCATTCCGTGAATATTTGAGCCTGCATAATGGTTAATAAGCAGTATGTTCATAGACACCCTCAAGCAAAACCTGCACTATTTTCCGCCCAGCATTTCCACTACCATATAAGTCAATCAAAGTATCAATTCTTTTATCTCTCATCCTGGACTCGGCAGCCAGAATACGCTCATAATCAGCACCAGCCAGAATGTTGAAGCCATGCTCTACTAACTCAACCCATTCCGTTTCTTCCCGCAGGGTCACACATGGTTTGCCGAAGAAATAGGCTTCCTTTTGTATCCCACCACTGTCTGTAAATACCCCACGGCAGTGAGATAATAAGGTAATCATATCAAAGTACCCGACTGGCGCGATTTGATGAACATATTCCAATTGATTATGATTAACCATCAGGCATTGCCGGGTCCGTGGATGTAATGGTAAAACCACCGGAATTTCTCTAGCAATGGCTTCCAGCGCTTTTAGAATGCTCTGCAAACGGACTGATTCATCAGTGTTTTCTGCCCGGTGGATAGTCGCCAGGTAGAATCCATCAGGGAATTTCTTGATTAACTCAGCTATTTCCTGACTAGGGCGGGCAATCTTTTTATAAAACAGGGCTGCATCGTACATTACATCACCGACCAGGGCCACCACCGGTTGATGTTCAAACAGGCGCTTGCCATCCTGGATACAAAAGCCTTCATTTTTGAGGTTCTCCACCGATGCGGCAGTTGGGCAAAAAAGCCAGCGAGAAATTCGGTCAGTCAAAATACGATTAACCTCTTCTGGCATCCGCATGTTATAAGACCGCAATCCCGCCTCCACATGGGCCACCGGGACATGCAGCTTGACCGCGGCTAGGGCCCCGGCCAGAGTAGAATTGGTATCTCCATAAACCATGACCGCATCCGGCTTTTCCCGCAAAATTACTTCCTCAAGCCGCTCCAGCATCCTGCCCGTCATCGCTCCATGTGAAGTTCCCCCAATCCCAAGATGATACCGGGGCCGGGGAATAGACATCTCTTGAAAAAATATATCTGACATATTTTCATCAAAGTGCTGGCCGGTATGGACAATTACTTCTTCAATCATACAGCCGCCTCGTCGATCCCGGTTGTATTCTTCTATGGCTCGTGAAACCACTGCCGCCTTGATAAACTGGGGTCGGGCACCAACAATAGTTACAATTTTCATAGTTTCTCCTAAACATCCTCCAAATGAATGCTCCTCATAAAAGCTGTTTTCTGCTTTATCCTACGTTTAATACCACCCAACAAAGTTTCGCTGGTCATGAGTTCGATAAAGTGGAAAACTTTTCAGCATTGCACACTGACCAAGGCAAATCTTGAACGCCTCATGCTATGCTCCTTTGATCATTTTCAAAAGCACATTAACATTTTTACAGATATTGAATTCTTCATTAACCTTGCGGCGACCTCTTTCCCCGATGTCTTTGGCTAGATTCTCGTCCTTGACAAGCCTCTCTATGGCATCAGCTAATTGCTGAACATTTTTATCACTTACAATTATACCATTACCACCTGAAAGAAGCTCCGGTATACCGCCAGTGCTGGTTGCAACCACAGGGATTCTATATGCCATAGCCTCCATTAAAGCTATTGGAATACCTTCCCTTTCGCCATCGCTAGTAACTATGCTGGGAAGAACCACTGCATCAACCTCCCCTTTTTTGTACATCTGCATTAGATCTCCGTGAGGCAAACGACCAACAAGTTTGACAACCTCTCCCAATCCAAACTTCGCGACTTGTTGGCGAATTTCCGCTTCAAGAGGACCATCTCCAATAAGCAAACACCGAAAGCTTTTAATTCCTTTCTTTAACAGCACTGCACAGCATTCTATTAGAAACCTATGTCCCTTCACGGGCACAAGATTGGCTGGACAAGCAATCACAAAATTGGGTCGCGATGAGCGGAATTGCGGAAGCAACGTCTCGGGTAACCGGACTCCCATATGCAGCACTTTCACTTTGTCTTGATATGTTTCGCCCACAATACGCAGTACCTCGCGCCGCCCGTCCCCAGAAATACACCGCACAAAAGCCGCCCGTTCTACTTTAAGTTTGAGCAGGTTTTTCTCCGCAATATCCCACCGGTGGAGGGTAACACTCCATGGAATACCCGTGAGTTCTGAGACTATCCACGCCATGGTGGCCGTGGTGGAACCCCAATGGGCATGAATATGTTCAACTCTGGTTTGATGCAGCAAACCGGCGATAAACACCGCTTTCGGAGCAACAGCAAGATTCTTAACCAAGATCTTCAGCGTTCGTGAATGACGTAAAATTCTACCTATAATCCACCATAAGCGGGGTTTCAAAGCCACCGTTTTCAAAAAGGCGAGGAAAATTCGCCAGTCGAACAAAGGTAGCCATATAGCGCGGTCCAGAAGCTGCCGGGCCAGATCGTGGAAAACTTCTTTCGGAGGATTCCGGGGCACGATGACGAGTTCAACGCCTTGTTCGTCCACCGCGATCATCTCTTCCAGGACAAAGGTCTCCCCCCGCCCGAACGGAGCATGTGCCGTTATGTAAGCAATTTTCATCTCATAATCACCACCTCTACCGGCTCCCGCAGCTTCTGGCTAACCTTAACGCCAACCGCCCTAAGTCGGTTTTTCCAAATCTATTGATACCTAATCCAGCGATCCTAAAACTCAGTAATGAGACTATCATTGTCTATCCAGGGTAAGCACGGTTAGTTGATAAACATGCATGTCATGGTATAAGGGGCTATTCAAATAGCCCTGTATATCAATAAAAGGATCAATAGACGGCATCGTATCCCTGCAGGTGGCATTTCAAGGTGTCTAAGGAGAGTCTAAGAGGTTGCGAAATTACTATTTTTAAACACCAATCAGAAACCGCAAAGCCCTAAAATGGCAAAGAGCTAACCGTTCAGTATAGAAGAGTGAGAATTAAATGGGTACTTTTCCAAAAAATAACGACTCCCTTTCAGTAATTGCTGTGTCCACTTTACAGGAGAACTGCTCATTAGATACAATGCCAGTTGCCCTAATCATTAGCCTGGTATGCGGTATAAAAAGGCTGATCCTATATTCTTCGACCAAGACGCAAGTAAGCCCAATATGATTCCAACAACGAAGACTATTCGATAATCCCATAGAGTATAATCGAACAATTCCATACTTAGAAATATTACCACTGCAATTCGAATGAACAGAATGCTCATATAGGTCTCCGAGTTAGACGCGAATCTATTTTTACAAAAGCCCTGCCAAAAAGTAAGTGCAAATGCCACAGCTCCCATTAACCCCGCTTCAGACAGCACCATTAAATAAAGATTGTGAGGATGCCAATAATAATTGTAAATATCAGGCAACGTAGATACTGTAGGCCATAATGTACCAAAACTTCCCGGACCATGCCCCAATAGAGGTGACAACTTCCATAATTGTAGCGCCCCGCACCATAGAACAAGACGATTATAATCCAACCCATAAGAAATAAGTCTATGGCCAGCTGTTGAATTTATTGTGATGAATATAATAACAATCGAAAAGAACCATGATGAATAACGAACTTGTCTGTCGCCCCATAACATTAATGTAATGAGGTATATGCCTAACCCAACCAAACCTTGTCGCGAGCCGGTTAACAAGATGACTGTAATCTCAATAGCTGTCGCCATCCACCACCAAGCTGGGAGCTTTTTCCGATCTAGTATGGCACATGCGTACGTAATAGGCAAAGCTATGCCAGATACAGTTGCTAACGTATTGATACCTAGACCCACTGTAAACAAACGCTCGCCTACAGATGGATCCAGAAGATATCGTCCAATGGCTATAACATCTAGCCCAACCAACGCCCCTGTCAAAGCATATAAGGTTCGCTTCCACGCATCCAGAGTTCTCGTAATACCCCATACAGCAATGACTACTAATGGAAGGCGAATATATTCTAAAACTCCAGCCCATAACGAAGCCGCACCAATTGCGTAGATAACTACAGGCGTAAACGCTATCACCCACAAACCGAACCACCTGGGTACCCCTTGTTTAGCTATCCCTATCGTTACTAAGATTAGCAGGAGACAGTCAGCTGGCCATATCCCTTTTATAAGCGTTGTAATTTCTTCACCTGATAACATAAAAGATGAATGGTATAAGCTAATAACCAAATATTGGTCAAGTGTCCTTGGAGTCCACATAACTGCTAAAATGCTCGCTGGTAAAACACCTACTAATGGTGAGCTACTCAAAAGTGCAAGTGCGAATATCAAATATAGCAAAGGTGTTATGGGAAGCTCCGAACAAAAACTCGCCGTCAGCATCCCTATTGCCGTACCAATAAAAACTATTAGAATAACACTATTATGAGCTTGCCATGTAGGCCAGTTTGAAGTAATGATCTTGGCACCGGTATTCATGCGCTTATATACACCTCTAAGATGCGGTCCGTCCATCTTGATACAGAAAACGCTTCGGCTACGGCTCGCCCTCGACCACCCATTTTAGATGCATCAAGCCTGCTATTTATTATTGAGGCCAGCATAGTTCCAAATTCTGCAGCAGTAACATCTGATGGCATAACTATTCCATTTATTCCTGTATCAATAATTGTCTCTGTAAAACTGTTGGCCACACATATTACAGGTAGACCTGTGGCTAGTGCTTCCATGATTCCAAGATTAAAACTCTCGTTCGTGGACACACATACCGCCACGTCCAGTGCGCGGAAAATGTCTGGGATATCAGTACGCTGCCCGGTCATGATTACGCTTTGGCTCAAATTCCGTCTCACTATTTCATGCTTGATCCGGGTCTCTTCTGACCCGTAACCAACCAGCAAAAGCACGATCATACCCGCATGTTGGGTTCTCCGCAGCGCTTCCTCAAAAGCTTCAAGAAGAAAGATATGACGCTTCTCGGGCCGATACCCAGCTACGTATCCGACGACCTTAACATCTGGAGATAAATTGAGACCGATTCTATGCCGAGCGTCCTGCTTTTCATTCAAACTGCTCACAGGATGAAATGTTACAGTATCAACACCATTTTCGATCACATACTGGCGCCCATTATAAGGCACGATCCCTTTTAACTCAAACCGTTCCCGCTGTGCGGTAGATACGAACACGCTCT
The DNA here is from genome assembly GCA_013178045.1 of Bacillota bacterium. Taxonomy (NCBI): domain Bacteria; kingdom Bacillati; phylum Bacillota; species Bacillota bacterium. The sequence continues at coordinate 26,609 of JABLXP010000013.1, read as the reverse complement.
CTACATGATTAAGTTTGTAAAGCAACTTTCGTGGCAGGTACCGAAATTGTTTCTTACTTGGATCGGCGATCTGAGAGTGGTGATGAACCACAATTTTACAGGGTTGATACCCAAAAAATCGGGCAACAAGCGCGGCTACTAAAGTATTATACACCGCTATGTCAAAGTTAATATGAAGTATTTGTGGTCTGTAATCCTTCAAAACATTGATTATTGCATAAATAGCTCGCAGATTGATACGTCTTTCCATAGTGATAATTTTAACAGTAGCTCCGGCCTTCCGCAACTCTTCAACAAAGATACCCGGTGCAGTGACCGTAACAGCTATTCTAAATCCCTTTGATATGAGCTTCTTTACCAGTTCAAGAAAACCTCTTTCGACAGACCCGAATGATGTTCCCGGTGAACCGAAGACGATAACAATTCGTAGTCTCCGATCTTGAAAGCTATTTGACGCTTGCATAAACATCTAGCACTTTCCTCCCCATAGCCTCAATACTAAAATGCTGATTTACATATTGCACTGCCTTCTTCGATAAGGTCTCTCTTTGTTTTAATGCCATAATAATAGCATTAGCTAATCGATCCGGTTCTCCTGGAGGAACTAGAAAGCCGGTCTCACCATCAATAACTATCTCCCGAAGTCCACCAATTGCTGAAGCTACTACTGGTACCCCACTAGCCATAGCTTCTAAAACAGCAATCGAGGTTGCTTCCTCAACGCCCTCAGAAGGAATAGACGGAATAATAACTACGCCGCATTTCCTCATAAGCTTCGGCATTTCTTCACGGGATACAGTACCAAAAAAAGTAACAACATCCTTCAAATCATTTTCATGTACGTAGCTTTCCAGTTGCCGCCTTTGCCTGCCGTCACCTGCAATAATCATTCTTACTGCAGGTAAACGCGGGTGTTGTTTCAAGAACTCCATCGCCCTGATAGCAACATCAACCCCGTTTTTAGGGTTGAGCATTCGAGGGCAGAGAATAGTATATCTATCAAAACTTTGATCATCAGATGGGCAGAACACGCTCGTATCCACTGCGTTGGGTACAACCCATGTCGGCACTGAATAAGATACTCTAGCACTCACATGCTTCGCTATGCGTTGATCAACACATATTATGGCATTCGCCGAAGCGTAGGTTGCGTATTCATTCCGTTCAAGGTATCTATACCCTATTGAACCTCGTTTCACTGTACGTCTTGAGACAGCCTCGTCTGCAATATATCCATGTACAGTTAATACAATCGGCACCTTGTTGCCAACTATCTTTCTAACTATGTCGGCATATTTGCTATGGCAGTGTATTAGATCAAACGTTTCAACAGACTGAAGACTTTTCGCCAGTTTCATCTCGGCTATTTTGTCTGATACCATAAACCCCCAAGGCTCATGTATCTTATTTAACATCTTACGAAAGCCAGCATATGCGTAAAATCGTATACCCAATGACGGGTCTATGTCGAGCACAATGGTCTGTGAGTCGACTCCATGTTGTTTCAACATCTTCTCAAGTGTTGCCACGTGTGCTGCTACACCACCTGCTGCCATTTTAGCGACTGGACTTATGATCAAAACCCGCACCAGATATACCCCCTTGTCTAAAACAATTAATATCATATAGCCCATGGTTGCCCTTGGAAGGTTTTAATTAATAACTATGCCGTTATTCTTTGGGCAATGAGTTTTCTCGTCCCTATCGGTACCCAAATGAAAAATTAGGAGGCTTTTCCTACCTTAACATGTCACCTTCTCGACTCCACTGATACGAAAGTCGATCATTGTTGGTAAGAGTTATCCTCTGCGGCACCCATCTAGTCCTATGCGGGGATTAGAAATAAGTTTAGCACGAAAATAGACCTAATCAAGTGATCTTTATCAAGTAAATATGTCTGCCGAGCAAGGTGCAAAAGGGCAACAAGAAATATAGCAGATGCATGAGCTTGCATCAGCTGGGTTAATTTCTTCTGGGGATATAACTGTTAAACGACCTGGTTGACTTCCCTTATCTCAAGCCCCAGCTTCCGGGCCTCTGTAATAATTTTTTTGATCCGAAACCTTTCTTGCTTTTGTTTGGCTTTCTCAAATGAAGTCTCGTCGTAGTCTGTACCGTTTTTTAGTAAGTTGTAAATGATCACTAAGAGCTTTCTGGCTAGAGCGATAAGGGCTTTCTTGGCCCCGCGGCGTTGCTTGACCTTCCAGTACCAGGACGATAAATAGCTGTTGCGTACCCGGGTGATGCACCAAGCAACTTCGCAGAGGATTCGCTTTAGATAGGTGTTACCGTGGGTGGTGCGAGTGGACTTTTTTTCCTGCACTTTCATTATTGCCGGGACTTAAGCCCGCCCAGGAACAGATATGTTCCGCAGTTTTAAAGCGGCTCATATCAATGCCGATTTCCGCCAGAATAGCGGCGGCAGCGGTTTTATCAATCCCCGGGATGCCGTCCAGTTGCTCCAGTTGTCTTTGGTATTGGCCCAATTTTTCCTCCAGCTTTTGCTCTACCTGCTGAAGATGCTCGTAGTGCTGATCCAGCCAGCCCAGCAAAAGCTTGAGGAACTCCCTTTGGTAAACATCCATTTTGCCATTGACAGCCTCCTTGATTTCCTGGAGCTTGCACTTGGCACGACCCTTTACCAAAGTCTCTACTTCCTGGGCGGATATCTTCCCATGACGGCAAAGGTGATCCATAATCGCCCGGCCCGATACCCCGAAGATATCGGTGAGGAAAGTGGAGAGCTTGAAACCGCAGCTTTGTAAGTGCTTTTCGATGCGGTTCTTTTGCGACGCAATCTCTTCGATAATATTTTTGCGGTACCGGGTTAAATTACGGATTTCCCGGATAGGTTTGGAGGGAATAAAACTTCCTTCCAACAATCCGGCGCGCAAGAGAGTAGCTATCCATTCGGCGTCCTTCATGTCGGTCTTTTTAGCGGGAACGTTTTTCATGTGCCGGGCGTTGGCAACAATCAAAACCATACTGCCGTCAAAGGCTTCTTCCAGGACGTTATATACAGGCTGCCAATAAACCCCGGTGCTTTCCATGGCCACATGCCGGCAGTTCTCCGCTTCCAGCCAGGCTTTCAGTTCTTCCAGTCCAGCCAGAAGGGTGGAAAAGGTGCGGATGGTTTTTGTCGGTTCCTCGCCAACATTGCCTTTTAATAGGCAGGCGACGACAGTTTCTTTGTGGACATCGAGACCACAACAGATTTCCAGGATGTCTTGCATGAGCTTCCTCCTGCCTCATTGGATTTCAGGGATGATTGCCCGAGAAAGTAAGAAGTTTAGCACCCGTGCTGTTCCCAAGTCCTTAAGAACAAGGGGCGACAATTGGCTGTGCTCAAAGGCAATCAGGTTAGGTTAGTTCCCGAGGTTATACCTTCAAAATATACTCAACCTTTGTCCCTGATAAGTCCAATGTAGCAGAAAATCAGGCCGTTGTAATCACTTCTTCCTATTTTCATGATTGGTTGTGCCCCACTGGGCATGGCCGGTTAGTTCGAAATCCAATTACCTTCCAAGTACTCTGGTCACGATTTTCTTTCAGCTAATTATCAATTTATTCAAGCGCCCAGGTGAATATCTGTTTGCAGACTTGCTGGCACAGTTCGTGGGTGCCTTTTTCAAGCTCATAAAGGTTTTTGCACTCACTAATTAATTTAACCAAACCCCTAACAAAAAGAAGAGCAGCCCTACTATGTGGCGAAAATTAACATAATGAGACCTCACGCTCCTCAAGTTTTGTTGGAGTATTTTCTTATGTGCGAGGCCTCATTTCTTTTTCAAGACAATAGGCTGATTCCTTCCCAGTACTTACTGAAATTTTACACGGTCCTACCTTTATTTTTATCTATTTTTATCACTATTGTTCTCTCACAGGGCTGTCGACCGGTTGTTATTAGTTGGAATACCATACAATATCACATCATAGGCAAAACCATTTGCCTTCGTCTATTACTCGCCCGATATATCGCTTCCAGCAACTCCAGCGACTTCATCCCGGCGCGGCCGTCGCTGCTAGGCTTTTCTCCTTTCGTGAGGACATCAATCACATTCCGGTAATACCCGGTGTGTCCAAAGCCGTAGACCGTCGGGGGATCTGTCGCAGTGTTTGCCACCTGCTGGTCGTAATCACGGGTATCAGCAAATTCCCAATGCTCAATCTTATTCATGGCAATCCCGCCCACGCGGACAGTTCCCTTCTCCCCCAGGATAGTGATGGACCCTTCAAGGTTTTTCGGATAAGTGAGCATGGTCACGTTGATCGAACCGATGGCCCCGCTGCGAAATCTGATCACCGCCGCGCCGGTGTCTTCGGCCTCGATGTTTCTGGCGAGCGTCGCCGTTTGCGCGACAACGGACTTGACCGGGCCGCCAAACCACTGCACCATATCCACGTAGTGGCTGGCCTGGTTCATGAAGGCCCCGCCGTCAAACTCCCAGGTGCCCCGCCAGGGGGCCTGATCATAATATTCCTGCGGGCGGGTCCAGAAGACATTGGCCTGGATAAAGTAGATCCGGCCAAAACGCCCTTCATCCAGCGCTCTCCTTACTAGTTGAATCGCAGGATTGAGCCGGTTTTGCAGAACCACAAACAGGCGCACGTGCTCCTGATCACACGCTTTGATCAGTTCATCCGCGTCCTTTAACCGTACACCCATTGGCTTCTCGCTCAGGACATGCTTTTTGGCCCTGGCAGCCATAATCCCGTGTTCTGGGTGTAATCCCGATGGAGTGCAGATTGAGATAAGGTCAATGTCGGAGATAGCCAGCATTTCCTCGTATTTGGTCGTCCAAAAAGGAACGTTATACGTCTTTGCCGCTTCCTCGGCCCGTTCCGGAATGATGTCGCAACAGGCCACGCACTCGGCATCTGGCTGGGCGGCAATGGCTTCAAAGTGGTTTTTCGAGATTCTTCCGCACCCAATCAGACCAATTTTTATTTTTTTATTATCTTTCTCTGTCATTTATCCAATTTCCTCCATAATCCGGCGAATATTTGCCGCCACCCGCTCCTGGATCGCCGGCGTTATCTCCGGCCAGATGGGGAGGCTTAAGACCTCACCGGCTGCCGCTTCTGCATTTGCATATTTTTCACTCCTATTGTATACAGGGAGCTTATGCAAAGGTATGGGATAATAAATCATGGTGCAAATACCTTCTTTTTCTAATCGCTCCTTAAGCAGATCGCGTTTGCCCTGTTTAATGCGGATGGTGTACTGATGATACACATGGTAAGCTGTTTCTTTCTCCAATGGAAGCTCCAACCCTGGTATCCCAGCCAGTAATTCATGGTAACGTTGTGCCGCCCGCCGGCGGGCTTCATTCCATTTATCAACATATGGAAGTTTGACCCGCAAGATAGCCGCCTGTATCTCATCCAATCGCGAGTTATAGCCCAGGATCTCATTGTGATATTTTTTCTTCGAACCGTGCGCCCGCAGCATCCGCACCTGCTCAGCCAGGTCGTCATCATTAGTGACTACCAGCCCGCCATCACCGAAACAACTTAAGTTTTTAGTTGGAAAGAAGGAAAAGCAACCTAATTTTCCAATAGTCCCCAGCTTCTTCTCACGCCATTTCCCTCCGAAAGCCTGGGCTACATCTTCAATAACCACAAGATTATATTTTCTGGCTATCGCCATAATCCCGTCCATATCCGCCGCTTGCCCGTAGAGGTGAACCGGCAAAATGACCCGTGTTCTAGGAGTTATTGCTTCTTCAATCAATTTCGGATTAATATTAAAAGTCAAAGGATCTACATCTACAAAAACAGGCTCGGCTCCTACTGTGCTCACTGCTTCGGCAGTGGCAAAAAAGGTAAACGGCGTGGTAATGACCTCATCTCCCGGTCCGATCCCGGCCGCCCTCAGGGCAATGACCAGAGCGTCTGTGCCGGAATTCACCCCGATTGCGTATTTAACCTCCAGGTAACGAGCAGCTTCTGCTTCAAATGCTTGAACTTCCGGTCCCAAAATGAAGTGCCCCGCACGGATAACCCGCTCGATTGCTGGTATGATATCGGGCCAAAGTTTTTCTATTTGTTCATGCAGATTGAGTATTGGGATGCCACTCATAAACAAATTATCTCCTTTACCTCATTTTCAGAGTCAGGGCTTTCATTCGGTTGACCACAGCTAAATAAATTCCTATATTCAGCAAACGGCAAGAAAGAAAATAGATCAAACATCCAACTGTGGCCACCGCAATAATACTGGGAATGTCACCAAACCTGGTTAATACCCAAGAGGCTAGTTTTGTCGCGATAACCCCCATTAAAGCACTGGCCACCAATATTTTGCCGCCATCCCTGATTAACAATTGGCCGTTAAGGTGGCCCAGTTTACGGCGCAAGCACCATAAAAGGATAATAAAACCTATCGTCACCGCCCCGGACGTGCCCAGGGCCAAACCACCAAGAGCCAAATAGCGCACAAGGATTATATTAAGGGCAATGTTTGCACCTACAGTAGCTATCCCTATCCACATGGGAGTCATGGTATCCTGAACGGCATAAAAACCCCGCACAACTATATCTCGCAGGGCCGTCGCCGGAATGCCCAGGGCGAAAAAGAACAAGGCATAAGCGGTAAGCTCAGTAGCCCTTGCATCAAAGGCTCCCCGCTCGAAGGCCAAACGAACGAGCGGCTCCCGCAGAACAATAATCCCTACCGCCATCGGGACCATCAGCCATGTCAGTCCCAGAAGACTGTTAGCTAACAAACGACGGAATGACTCTCTTTCACCACCTGTTGCTTTTTGGGCCAATTCGGGATAAAGTGCACTAGCCACTGCCGTAGAAAAAAGGCCAAGAGCCAATTCATTCAATCGGCTCGCAAAATTCAAGGCGGCAATACTACCCTCAACAAGCCCGGAAGCCAGGATGCGGTCAACTACTATCCCCAGTTGAGCCGCCCCGCTGCCAATCAACACCGGAAGGATTAGTTTGCCAACCTGGTTGATTCCTGGGTGTTTCAGTAATACGCGAAAGTGATATCCACATTTTCGCACATCCAGTACCTGAAATAGCCACTGTGCAGCTACTGCCGCAACTGTTCCCCAGGCCAGACCTTCAATTCCCCATCGGCGGCCTAAGATAAGGACTGAGCTAATTATAACTATATTAAAAGGTAATCCCATAAAGGCTGGATAAAAAAACCGTTTCTGACTGTGTAGCAAGCCAGTAGCAATCCCGGCGAATCCCCAGAATATGATCATCGGAAACATTATCCGGGAAAGTCGGCATGCTAGCTCCTTTGCTTCTTCTTCAAAACCGGGTGCAATCAGAGCAATAAGCCAGGAAGTAACAATGATACCAATTATGGTTAATAAAATGGTAATCAACAAAACAATTGTCGTGATGGCATTGGCGAATGCCAAGGCATAATTACGGCCCTTCGTCTGTTCATATTCCGTGATCAAAGGCACAATAATAGTAGACAACGAATTCCCAACCAAGGAAAAAAGTAGGCTCGGCACAACCTGGGCAACCAGATATGCGTCCGTCAATCTTGAGGCTCCAAAAACCAGAGCCATGACAACTTCTCGCAGAAAACCAAATATTTTGCTCAATAAAGTCCCTACCGAGATGAGACCAGAGTTTTTAATTACTGACATTACTAATCCTCTAGAATTTATTTCTCATCATAATAATGTTATTTTCTCCCTATCATGAAGCACATTCTTGGTCGCGTTGCGGGTATCGAAAATATGTTTGGCATTTTGCACAACCCACTGGTAGTCAATATTCGAGTGGTCGGTGGTGATCACCACCAGGTCATAAGTTTGCAAACCTTCGCTTGTCAGCGGCACGGATTGCATCTGCAAGCCATGCTCGGAGAATTCCGGGATAAACGGGTCGTAATACTCCACCCGTACCCCTTCCGCCTGAAGGTTGCGGATCACCTCGATCGCCGGCGATTCCCGGTAGTCCTCGATATCACGCTTGTAGGCAACCCCCAGCACCAGCACTTTCGCTTTGGCCGAAGGTATTCCCAGGCGATTGAGAATCCGCAGGGCCTTATCCCGCACAAATTCCGGCATCCGCCGGTTTATTTCCCCGGCCAGCGCGATAAAATGGGTATTGAAATTGAACTCTTTGGCCTTCCACTCCAGATAATGCGGGTCAATGGCGATGCAGTGGCCGCCTACGCCCGGGCCAGGATAAAACGGCATGATCCCAAACGGTTTGGTGAAGGCACCTTCCAGGACTTCCCACACATTCAGCCCCATGCGGTCGCAGAGGAGAGCCAGTTCGTTCACCAGGGCGATATTAACTGCCCGGAAGGTATTCTCAAAAACTTTGGTCAATTCCGCCGCTTTGGCACAGGAAACCGGCACCACGTGTTCGATGGTCTGGCGGTAAAACGTTATGGCCACGTCTAATGATTTCGGTCCCACCCCGCCGACGACCTTATTGGTGTTCTTGGTTGTGTAGCGCTGGTTGCCCGGATCAACCCGCTCCGGGGAATGGGCCAGGAAGAAGTCTTCTTCCACTTTTAACCCTGATTTTTCCAGGATCGGCAACATTACCTCTTCTGTTGTTCCAGGGTAGGTGGTTGATTCCAGGGTGACCAGTTGCCCCCGCCTTAATCTGAGCGCGATCGCCCTGGTGACGGACTCGACGTAATAGAGGTCAGGCGTCAGATTGCGTGTCAGTGGGGTTGGCACGCAGACGACAATGACATCCATCTCCGGCACCAGGCTGAAATCAGTATGGGCTTTTATCAATCCTTTTTTAACCAGTTCTCTAAGCTCTTCATCTTTCACATCCAGGATGTAGTTTTCTCCCCGGTTGATCTTATCCGCCCGAACCGGGTTCTCTTCAATCCCGATGACCGTGTAGCCAACTTTGGCCTTCTCTACGGCAAACGGCAGGCCTACATAACCCAGGCCAATAACCCCCACTTTTGCGGTTTTGTTTTCAATTTTCTTTTTCAGAATTTCTACATAGATGTCGTGTTCCTTGACCACTTGCGCTAGACTCATCAGCTTCCCTCATTTCTTATTAATTTACGTGTCCTACTCCTCTATCTACCCCGTCTGCCGCCTTGCCATGGCTTTGTAGCCTGGTACCTCTTCAACAAATAATTCATTAATTAGCTCTCTATACTTAGGCGCAACGCCTTTTAATATTTTGTTGATGGCTGATATTTCTGTAAATTTATGATCATCCGCATTCACACGCACCACAAATATTCTTTCGTGCCGGGTCGCCACGGTCCCTTCCTCGGCCGTGAGCAGTTCTTCATACAGTTTCTCGCCGGGGCGCACCCCGGTGAAGACAATTTTGATATCCTCGTCGGGCCGCAGCCCGGACAGGCGGATCAGGTCGCGCGCCATATCAACAATCTTGATTGGCTCGCCCATGTCAAGGACAAAGGTTTCCCCGCCCTCGGCCATCGCTCCCGCCTGGATGACCAGTTGCACCGCCTCCGGGATGGTCATAAAGTAGCGTTTCATCTCGGGGTGGGTGACCGTCACCGGTCCTCCCTGGGCGATCTGCTTTTTAAATAGCGGAACCACGCTGCCCCGGCTGCCCAGGACATTGCCGAACCGGACAGACGCAAACTTCGTCTGGCTCTGGCGGCTCAGGTTCTGGACAATGATCTCCGCTAAGCGCTTGGTCGCGCCCATCACGCTGGTCGGGTTGACCGCTTTATCCGTCGAAATCAGGATAAAGGCCCGGCTCCCGTGCCGGTCGGCCGCTTCCGCCACCACCCGGGTACCCAGGACGTTGTTTTTGAAGGCTTCGTCAGGATGCAGTTCCATCATCGGCACGTGCTTGTAGGCCGCAGCGTGGAAAACCACCTGGGGCTTGTACCTTTCGAAAATGTAATTTATTTTTGTCACATCTTTAACATCGGCCATTAACGGGGTTATTTCCAGGCCATCCACCTGGTTTCTCAACTCCAGATCGATTTCAAAGAGATTGTTTTCGCAGTTATCCAGCAGCAGGAGTTGGCGGGGCTGAAAGCGGGCGATCTGCCGGCAAAGCTCCTCCGATCCGATCGAGCCGCCGGCGCCGGTGACCAGGACCACCTGATCGCGCAGATAGCCGGCGATTTCCGCCATATTGACCTGGACGGGTTCGCGTCGCAGCAAGTCTTCCAGGTCCACGTCGCGAATCCGGTTGACGCGCACGCTCCCGTCAATGATTTCGTATAACCCGGGCAAGGTTTTTAACTTCACGCCGCACGGCCGGCAGATCTCCACGATCCGCCGCACTTCCGCCCCGGGTACCGAGGGCATGGCAATGATAATCTCATCGATGTCGTGGCGCTCAACCAGGGCTGGGATATCGTCTCTTGTGCCCAGAACCGGCACGCCGTGCAGGTACATCTTCTGTTTGGCCGGGTCGTCATCAACGAAGCCCACCACCTGCTTCTGGTTCCCGTTGCCGTTATGCTGCAGTTCCCGGACCACCATCGCCCCCGCGTCGCCGGCCCCAACAATGAGGACGCGCTGGGGGGAGCTGCTTCTGGGCTTGAGGTAATAATCGCGGACGATCCGCCAGGTCAAGCGGGAACCGCCGATCAATAAGTTACTCAGCAGCCAGGCGATCAGGTAAATGCTCCGGGGAAGCCGGCCCAGCGGAAAAAGGTAGATACAGACGATAAAGATGGACATGGCGGCGGTATTAGCCGTCACGATATTGAGAAGTTCCCTGACGCTGGCGTAAGCCCACAGGCGGTTGTACAACTTGAAATAATAAAAGCAAGCGGGAAAAATAAGTGAGATTAGGGGAATTAATGTCCGTGCTTCCTTGATATATGTACTCGGGATATTGCCATCAAATCGTAGCCACAGGGCTGCAAATATTGCGACATTGATTAGGACAGCATCTATGAGAATTAATATAATTTTGCGCCATATTCCCATATAGCAGCCCTCCAAGAATCCTTTAATAAAGCAAAAGGTCTAGCGGGCAGTGGCCCACTTTTTGAGGCGTTGCCAGACGTTACCCGCGGTGTAATTCCGCCGGTGCGGTCTATAGGACTCAATGCTCTGGCCAGCCAGCAGGTTCGCCGCGTTAAGCCGCGTGATTTTTTCGGCAGCGACCCGGCCCAGCAGTCTCTCCAGACGTTCCGCCGCTTCGGCTAACGAAGGGCCGCGCTGGCCACAGGAGTGGGCGTCGCTCCCCAGGAAATGGACCAAGCCGCGCTTCACCATCTCTTCGGCACAGCGCTGCACCCGCCGGCCGAACTGCCCGGTCAGGCTGCCGGCATTGACCTGGACCAGAGCCCCTTGCGCGACAACTTTTTCCAGCCGAGTCGGGTCATCGATCACCGCCCGGCTGCGCTCGGGGTGGGCCAGGACCGGCGTAACGCCGGCCACCTGCAGTTCAAACAGGGTCTGTTCGGCGCAGGCTGGCCATTCTCCCAGGGGCAGTTCCACCAGGAGGTGGTTTTTTTGATTATTCAGGGTAAGCAGCCGCCCTTCCCTGAGGAGTCGCGGTAAGATAGGGGTCAGGTAGACCTCCATCCCCGGCCAGACCGTCAGCGGTATGGCCGCCTCAGCCAGACGCCGCCGCAGTTCGTTCAGGAGAGCTTGGACTTTAGCCGGCTCGGGGGTAATTTCATCTTCCAGCCAGTGCGGGGTGGCGAACATCCCCGTTGTCCCGCTGGCCACCGCCAGGCGCGCCATTTCGACCGCCTCTTCCCAGTCGGCCGCCCCGTCGTCCAGGCCGGGCAGGATGTGGGCGTGCAGGTCAATCATCCTGACCACCCGGCTTCGGCTTGCGTTTTTTGCGCTCACCGTAGTAATAGTAGTACTGGTAGTCGTCACCGTCGTATTTGACACCGTTCAAAACCGTGCCGATGATGCGCGCATTGGCGTTATCCAGCAGGCTTTTGGCTTCTTTTAACATTTCGATCTTGGCCACGCCGGCCCGGATTACCAGAATCACCCCGTCGACATGGGGAGCCAGGACCGCCGCATCGGTCACTGCCACCGCCGGCGGGGTATCGAGCAAAACGCAGTCATAACGCTCAACTAACCGCGGCAACAGGCTCTGCATGCGCTTTGAACCCAGCAGTTCCGAAGGATTGGGCGGGATGGGCCCGCTGGTCAGCACATCCAGGTTCGGCACCACACTGGACTGGATCACCTGCTCCGCATCCAGGTTCTCCACCAGGAGGTTGGTCACCCCCTGCCGGTTCGAAAGAGAAAAAATCTTGTGCTGGAGCGGCTTGCGCAGGTCACAGTCAACAACGAGGATGCGGCTGCCGGCCTGGGCCATGGCAATGGCTAAATTGGCCAGGGTGGTCGACTTTCCCTCCTCTGGCCCCGCGCTGGTGACCATCAGGGTACGGAACGGCTTGTCCAGCGCCGAAAAAGTTATATTCGTCCGCAGCGTGCGGTAGGCCTCGGCCACGGGTGATTTCGGGTTATGGTGCGTGATCATGTAGGTTTCTTCAGGCAAATTGGTATCTTCCTTTCTGCGTTCTTGTCCGGCAGTTTACAGGTGCTCCGCGTCCATCTGCGGGATATTACCCAGGACGGGCAGCCCCAGGTGTTTCCGCACGTCTTCCGCGGTCTTGACCGTATCGTCCAGGTGCTCCAGGATGAAGGCCAGCCCGATGGCCACCATCAGCCCTAAGACCGCCGCGATCACCATGTTCAGCTTTTCTTCGGCTTGACCGGCGTGGTCGGCACCAGGGCGGCAGAGACCGTGATCAGGCTGGTCTCTCCCAGCTTGATCGACTTGGCGATCTGGGTCTGGGTGCTTTTATCCGCTAAAGTGGCGTTGACCGTCTTCAGGCGGTCGACCTCCCGCTGCAGGCGGTCCTCTTCCGTCCGCTTGGCGGCCAGTTCTGCCTGGACTGAGTTGATCTCCCCTTCCAGGGAAGCGATCACCTGTTCTATCATCTGGATCTGGGCCCGCTTCTCGGCAATGGTGACTTCTTTCTGCTCCAGAAGCTGCGACTGGGTGATGTAAACAGGGTTCATTTCTTCCGTCTCAGTCACAGCGGTCGGGTTATCGACCGGTGCTTTCTTGACCCGGATCGTCATCGGCGTCTGGGCCAGTTTTTCTTCGATCCGCGATTTGGCGGCCAGGGCCTGCTCCAGGTCGATGCGCGCCTGATTCAAGGCAGTGTTGTACTGGTTCAGACTGGCCAGCTTGCTGTCCAGGTCCTTCGACAGGTACGTTACCGAGCGCGGCTCAGCCTGGAATTTTTTCAGCGCCTCCGTGGCTTTCACCAGGTTCTGCTGCTCGATCGCGATCTGCTCCTTCAAAAACTCGACGGACTTGTTCATCTGCTCCTGGTTGCTCTCCGACAAGAAATTTAAAAACTCCTGGCGGAGGGTGTTGGCAATATCGGCCGCGAGCTGGGGATCGCTGCTTTCTACTTTAATCTCGATCAGGTCAGTGTTTTTAATATCAGTAACAGTGATCATGCCGTCAAGGGTACGAACATTATATAATTGTGGATTAAGCCTCAGTTTATCAATTACCCTTTGCAGCAGGACCGGATTTTTCACCTGGCCAACGTAGGTCTTCACCGTCATGCCCGGCAGCCGGGAAACGGTGTCCACCACCGACCGCAGGTCATCACTGCTGCGGTAGACAACCTTTTCATCCGCCGGCTGGGTGGCCATCAGCATGGTTTTCGTTTCATACACCGGGGGCAGGACAAAAAAACTGAGCACCGCGCTGGTGAGCACCGCCACGATAGTCACTACGGCGATCAGTAATCGCCTTTTTTTCAAAATACTCAAGTACTCGCGCAGGTCAATGGTCTCAAAGGCCAGTTCATTTGTTTCTTCCAATGTTGTCACCTCAAACTGGTTTGTCCAAACAATTTAAGTTCGGGATTAACCTTTAAATAAAACGCGCACATTGTTTATATATACGCCATCAGGCTGGTTTATCCTTCCAAAATCACATATTTTTGCTTAAGCAATTCCGACAAAACTCACGGCAGCCGTAGCAGGCTGGCGAATTCCGTCTCAAGATTGGGATTCTGGTCGCTCAGCTTCCTGACGATCTGCTCCGCCTCGCTGATCCGGCCAAGCTTGCGCATGGTCGCCGCCAGCCACAGCCGGGCTTCCACCTGGAGGTCTTTGTGTCCCGCCACCTGTTTGAGCTTACCCTCCGCCTCGGTAAAATTGCCAGCCAGATAGGCCAGCTGGCCTTCGACCAGGGCGAGCGCGGGCGGCGCCGGGGGCTTGACCAGCCGGTGCTGCAGGCGGGTCGACGGAGCGCCCTGGCCCTGTTTTTCCAGCCGGGACCGGAGCTGTCGCCCCTGGTCGATGTAGGCGGCGGCTTTAGCCGGCTGCCCATCCGCCAGGTAATGACGGGCGGCGCTGACGTAGGCCCGTCCCACCAGGACGTAGGAGTTGACATCCAGGGGGTTGATGTCCAGGGCGGCTTCCGCTTGCGCCACCGACTGCTCAATCTGCCCCTGGAGGATATAAACGTTCAGCAGGGCCAGGCGGAGCTGAAGGTTGTAGGGTTCCATGCTGACTGCCTGCCGGGCGTATTCCTGGGCGTCGACCAGCCAGCGCGCGTTGGTCTCCTGCAGTCCCCGGACGGTGCAGACCTGGGCCAGGTCGCCGGCGTAGCTGGCGTTGAACGGGTTCAGCCGGTGGGCCTGCCGGTAGAGGGTCTGGGCGGTGGCCAGGTCATTTTTGACCATCGCCTGCGCGGCCTGCGCCCCGAGTTGCCCGGCCTGGAAAAAACACCAGGAGGGCACGAATAAACACGCCGCCACAGTTAACCCCCCCAGCGCCAGGGCCAGGTAACGCGGCAGCCCGGGCACGTTTGAGAGCGAGCGCGCCCGTCGCGGACGGTCCGCAGCCGCAATCGTGCCGGTCCGGATGAGGGCCAAAAGTGTCCACAGGACCATCCCCACCGCGGGCAGGGACAGGTCAAAATCGATAAAACTGTGCAGGCCGAGACCGGCGGCCGCGACCGCGGCTCCCCATACCGGCAGCCAGTCTTCTTCCGCCGGGCTTGCGCGCCAGTACCGGTAAACCGCCCGGCCGGCCAGAATCCAGATGGCCAGGAAAGCGAGCAGACCCAGGGTGCCCGCTTCGACCCAGACCTGGAAAAAGTGGTTGTGGACCTCGGTTGTCCAGTAGAGATAGGGCTGGTACCGGTGATAGAGGGCATTCCAGCCACCCCCACCCGTCCCGTTCAGCGGGTAGTCTTTCACGATGTTCAGTGCCCACAGGTCGAAGTCGAAACGGGCGCTGACACTGGGGTCGTAGCGCTGGATGCTCTCCAGCCGGTCGCTGATCCGGTTCGGCACCAGGATACCCGCAGACGCCGGGAGATCCAGGGCAGCGTAGATCATATATACGCTGGCCACCAGGATAAAATAGGCCATGAGACCGATCCCGATATACCGCCGAGCCCGGGGCGTCAGGGCCAGCCGTCCCCAGCCTGCGTCCAGGGCTTCGTAGAAGAGATGGCCCAGCAGGGTAACAATAAAGCCGATAATCAAAACTTGCAGCGCCCGCCCCGGATTTGCGCCGAAAACCGCCGGCAGGAACCAGCGGCTGGTCGCCAGGGCCACCCCGAGCGACAGGGCCAGGTGAAAACCGGTCCGCCAACGGTAGGTAGACGGTAAGCCGGCCAGGAATAAGCCCAGGACCACCGGGACAAGCAGCCACCCGCCCCGGGACAGGGTACCGATCACGGTCAGCCAGAGGAGAAACGAGCCAGCGCTGTAGGCCGCCCGCCAGGGAACAGACGCCTCAGCGGCGCTCAGGGCCAGCGCGAGGACCTGGTTGACCACCAGGTAAGCGGCCAGAGCATTCTTGTACTGAAACGTCCCCATGATTTCGCGGCCAGTGAAGGCGCCGGGGAAGGGAATATGGCCGGTCGCGGCACCCAGGCTGACTACCGCCACCCCAACAGAGCTAAAGAATAGAGTTTTCAGGATCAGCCGCATGTCCTGGTGGTGGCGGACAACATTGGCCACCACCCAGTAAAGCAGCAGGTAGTTGAGGATTTTCAAGACCTCGCTCACGGCGGCGTTCATGTTCACCGCGTCGATGAGGGATAGGAGGTAGGCGGCGAGAAAAGCCAGTCCGGCCAGGTCCAGATGGTGAAAGCGGATGGACAGGTCGCGCCGAATTATTTTATCGAAGCACCACAAAGCAAAGATCGCCGCGGTGAACATCTGGGTCGGCAGCAGGTCGGGCGCGAAGAAGAGGCCACGCAGGAATGGCGGATAGAAAAGCAGGATCAGCAGGCCCGGCACTAGGAAGAAGCGCAGGTTCAGGTTCAAGATTGGTCTCTGGTTTACGCTGATATGTCGGTTCGTCTGCACAGCGGATCTGGTCATCAGGTGGTACTCCTTGGTTAGATTAATCTGGTTTGTAAGATCTGGATTGTTAATCTGATTAAACACGGCTGGACTTCGTATCTCAGGGCAAATTTTCGCCTCTGTATAACTCTTACTTCCACGCCGATGACCAAATTCCTGCTAAACAGGCAGCTTATGCCAAACTTTGTGTTAACCCAAAGATAATTATTATTTATGCTTTATTTATGATTATTTATCAGGTTTGACGGTGATGCATTTCAGGGCAAACTCGTACTGCTGGCGGAGTTCTTCCGCCAGTTCGCCGAGCTGTTGTTTGGTCAGTTTTTCGATTTCACCTGTGCCAGTAATATCTCTAATCAGCCGCTTGATCTGCCACTGGTTATACCCAATCGCTTTCAGATTGGCGCATAAAACCTGCACGGTCCGCAACTCCTCACTGTCCTGTCTCGGCGCACTCATTAATGTTCACCCCTCTACCGCATTTGGTGGAAAATAAAAACCAACTAACTCCCCATACAGCCATCAGGTTTTGACAGATGGCTGATTCAGAGGCTAAGTTGGCCGGTTGCACCACTGGCTCCCTCCACCCCAGGTGCCCAGCTGCCGGGGTGAGATTCATCGCCGCCAATCGTATTCGGCTGTCTGGTTACTGTTACCATTTTAACATTTTAATGTATTGTATTCAATCATCCTCAGGGGTGATTTTTACAGTTTTTTCAGGTCATGGAAAAAAGTCAGGGACATTCCGTCATATGAATGATGGAATGTCCCAATTGACCTGGCCTAAAGCCGGCCGAGCGCGCTCAGCAGGCGTTTCAGCATCACGGTGCCTTCCGCTCTGGTCGCATCAGCGTTCGGGGCGTACTGGTCAGCTGTCCGTCCCTGGACGATGCCTTCCTGGACAGCGATCGCGGCCGCTTCCTGCGCCCAGGCCTGGATCGCGCTGGCATCCTGGAACTTCGCCAGCACCGCCGCGACCTGGTCAGCGTTCAGGGTCACGGTCTTACCGCCGGCCCTCATCGCCCTGGCGACCATCGCCGCCATCTCCTGGCGCGTGATCTGGGCGTCAGGCTGGAAGGTGCCGTCCTCGTAGCCATTCACCAGGCCGGCTTTCGCCGCTGCTTCGACTGCGCCGTAGTACCAGGCGTCGCTCGTCACATCAGCAAACCGGGCATTGGCCGGGTTCTCCAGCGGCAGGTCAAGGACACGCTGGAGCAGAGTCGCAAACTGCGCCCGGGTGACCACCGCATCCGGCACGAACTCGGATTGCGTCATGCCTTTAGCGATGTGTTTGGCCGCCATCAGTTCGACGTCCGCCTTCGACCAGTGACCAGTCAGGTCAGCAAAGGTCTTGTTGTAAGCCATCAGGGTGTAGAGGCTGAAGCCCGGTGTGTCGAAGTAGACCCGGTGATTGGTCTTATCGACCCGGCTGTAGCGGTACTCCAGTCCGTTTGCCGTCACCTTGTAGGCGCCGAGTTTGTCCTCGCTGGCGCCCTTCAGGTCAGCCGGGTTATACGGGATGGAGACAGTGACCTTCTTGCTGAAGGATTTGACTTCCTTCGCCTCGCCATCCTCCGGCTTCACCTGGACGGAGAATTCGAAGACTTTCCCCACTGCGGCGAAGTCCTTGTTCTCCGGCTTCGCCAGCACCGCGTTCACCTGCTGGGACGCGGTTTCCGCCGCTACTTCTTTCACGGTGACCTCAACGCTGACTTTGGCACTGGCATTGAGGGCCTGCTGGACCTCCGGCACGTCTAAGGCTGCCGGCGGGATGGTCAGCACGACTTCCTTCGCTTTGACCACCAGATTCTTGGTCGCTTCAGCCACCTTCGTCAACACCGTCGCGGGTATGTCAAATCTGGCTTCTTTTGTCGTTGCCGCCACCGTTGTAGGCAGTTCCAGCACAACTTCTTTCGCCGTCGGCTGCTGGGTCAGCACCTGGGAGATCTTGGTGCTGTCCACCGCCACAGAGGCTGTACCGGTAGTCGGGTTGCTCACGACCGTGCCGGTGCTGGTCTGGCTGGTGGTTGAGGCGCTACCGCCGCCGCCACCGCCACCGCCTGATTCAGGTGGTTTGATGGTCATGTATGCATAGACAACAAAATTGTTAACTTCATCTGGGTAATAAACAGGGACGCTGTAGTTGGTCTGGGTGCTAAATCCGCTTAGAGGCAATGTGTACACCAGTTTATAGACAGTACCATTTACCTGACTGCCATTGTTCTTCAGATATACCTTGGAATAGGCCGAGTCAGAGTTAATGGAAGTAAAGTCCGCCCAGATTCCATTGAAATTTGTATCAGTAACCGGCTTCAAATAAAGGGTTATTTCAACGCTATCCATGCTTGCGCTCGTAGTAAATACTAGGCGATTACTAGATCCATTTTCTTGGGTAGCACTGCTATCGTTGTACACTTTTACCTCATTGCTGGCGTTCGCACTTCCCACCGGCCCCACCGTCCCAAAGATGATCAGGCTTAGGAAGGCGATAAAAACCACCAGACAGATGTTACCTGCGGTTGTCCGCTTGCTCATCAGTGAGTGCATGCTTTTTCACCTCCTCTCACTTTCAAGTGGTCCTGATCATAGAGACAAAGACCCTGTATATATTATAGATGGTGGTGTCTTATTTTGACAAGAAAAACTTGGTAAACTGTACTTTCACTGTACTTTTGCTGTACTTTCACTGTGCTTTATATGAATTTTTTACTTAAGCAAACGCACCATTTGAATTAACTTGTCCTCAGGGTCCTGCCGAAATACTCTGAAACCGTTTCTAGAATAAAAGACAATAAGCCTATGCTTGTCCTGACATTCTACAAAAACAACCTTGCCTCCGATTAACTCCTGCACTCTGAAAATAACGGAAATCGCATAATCCATTACCGCGTCTCCAGTTATTTTTTCAGCATATAAACTGTTCTTTCCAAGCTGACCAATTAAAAAGGCTGGTATTTCAGTAATCATTCCGTCGCCTTTTCTTGAATAAAGCCCATCAAGTCTACGTATTTGAGACGGGCTTGTACCTTCGGGGATTTTAAGCGTCTGCATGGCTATCGCAAAATATGCGAGAAGCTTGAATTCTCCTGCCAGCATTGCCTCTTCATCAAATACCAGGTATGTACGGCTCTTGGCTTTCCGTTCATAGATAATGGCCTTTTCCTTTAAAAAATTTTCTATATCCGGGTCTTTTTCGCATTAAAAAACAGAAATGACTTCCGATACCTTTTCCTCGGAAGCCATCCCTAAGAATTTTTCGAGAGCGATAAGCAGCGTCTTAATACCTCTTCACCCCTTGCCATCGCCTCTGCGGAAGTCAGTTTTTGGTTGACAGGCTTCACGTCTTTAGATGAAAGCACCTCTACCAACTCTTCAACCGCTTCCGGTTCCCTGATAATAATGTTCTTATCAAAGGAAACAGTTGCCATTGGATCCACCTTCTTTTCAAACCACATCTTTTACTATTATTATATGCCGTATCGCTTTAAAATTCAAAGAAAATTTTAGTATTGTAAACACTGTCGTGAGATCAAACTCTACATTAAATGCAATAATTGCCAAAACAAAAGAAATTATAAGTATAAAAAATTGATTCCAGTGCAAAAACCCTAGTCTTTGGCAACTGAAAACCACCTAAAGACTACCGTTTGGCGTGAAATATGGTATAATTAGAAGTAAATAGAAGCTATTGTAAGTATTAACAACAACATAATTGCGACAAACGGAGGTTTGTGTCTTGTTCAGAGAGAATACCCATCATAAACAAGAATCGCTGTTTAACAGCACCAGTTTAATGAGTGAAGGCATTAAAAAGAAATTGATGAAATCATGGGCTCCCGTATTCTACGAGCACGTTTTTTGCAAGATAGACGAAAAGCCCTTTGCCGTACTATACAGCTACACGGGCCGCCCCAACTTCCGCTATAGAAATGGCTGATGTCAAAGGATACCTCGAACCTTTAGGCGGTACTGTGCTGTTTGATGACAAGGGGATTACAGTTAAAGCCGTAAAAGGATCAATAGTGGTAGTTTTCCAGGTAGGAAGCAATATTGCTGTTAGAGATGGTGTCTCAGTTAAACTCGATGCACCGGTCCAATCTGAAAAAGAAAAAGTACTTATCCCGTCGAACTTTTTAAAGGCCACTTTTGGATCGGATAATTTGTTCAAGCCAGATAATTTAGTCAAGCCGGATGAGAGTAATGGTGCCTCCGAACCTGACAAGAAGGCAGATAATCAGGATAACGTCAAAGTACTCCTTGGTAACAGCATGTTGACCTTTGAGACACCGCCGGTGATAGAAAACGGACGCGTCCTGGTACCTATGCGGGCGATCTTCGAAGAGTTGGGAGCGACAGTGACCTGGAATGACAAATCGCAGACAGTGGTAGGTATACGTAATGAAAAGAAGATAAGTCTAAGTATCGGGGATCTTTCCGCGGAGGTAAATGGAAACAAGGTTCCACTGGATGTTCCAGCAAAGCTGATCAACAACCAAACAATGGTCCCGCTGCGTTTCATCAGTGAAGCCCTCGGAGAAAGGTCTACTGGGACGGCGATTTAAAGGTGGTCGGGATTAATGTGGTACCGAGCGAAGCGGGACTGCGTTACGAAGGAAGTACTGCCCATCAGAAGGTTCGGTAACGTGACAATGGGTTCTTACGTCCCCAGGGTGCTCGTTCGCCCACCGGGAGCAGACACAGATGCCGAATACAGAGGTCTGGACCTGACGGCTATGGATTGGATGGTGGAAATAGGGAGCACCACCGCTTATATCGGAGAGAAACCGGTCACCCTGGGGGTACCGGCAAAAATCGTTACCGGCCAAGAATAATAGAGGTCAACATGCTGGGAGAGATCGTATGGAAGTACGAACTGCCGGATGTCCTAAAGAGGTATACCAACCCGGGGTTCGACGCGGAATTGCTGCCTAACAACAATATACTGATGGAACTGCCCGGCAAGGGAGTGTACGAAATCAGCCGCAAGGGCGAAATCGTCTGGTCTTATGCAGACAGCAAAGTATCAGTACCGGGTGCTTAACGACACCGCGTGGCCGGTCAGAGATGCCAACCGGCTGCCCAACGGAAATACCCTGATAACCGGGGTCAACAAGATAATAGAAAAGAAAACTGAACCACTGGATTCTAATGACAAAGCCATCCCAGGGATGGTGAGCAAGTTTTTCGGGCCACAGCGTAAGCGAACGTATAGGTGACCTCGTAATTTGTATATTCCGGAGGCCGAGCCACGACGGTTGGGCGAAGGCAGCATGAGCGAACGAAAGCTGGTTGAAACATTGGCGCACTCCGGCTGACGGGTAGCGGCGGCACGAAAACAAGGACACGCTAAGCAACTGGAGAATCCCTCCTCGTCCCGGACGAGAAATCGCGGAAGCAAGGTAGGCCCTATAACCGCCAAAACGGGAAGTGGGCCAAAGACGAGAGGGGGGCGGATGGGTTTGTAGAACAGCCGCAGTGTCAAGGGGACGGTTCTATTGACATATAATAGCTTAAGAGTCATCCATAATAAACAACAAAAGAGAACGTCTAAGATTTTGTGTAGTGCGGCCGGGCAAGGTCGCTAATTCTAGTGGGTGTAAGCCCCACCAGGGTAATGCCTAACCAGCAGCCCTGTAGCTAGTTCTTGGAGACATTCAGGCAACTGAAAGTTTTAAGCGTAGGACGGCAAAATAGCGGGCCGAAAGCGAAAGCTGAAGTGATTGAGCCTCGAAATATTAGTCGAGAATGGCCGATGTGGTTACACACACAGAAGGCAATATTGGCGCGGACGTTATGGTGAGTCCCTACTGACGCTCCGGGGTCTAAGAGCTCGGCTTTTTAGTTTCTACTTCTGCCAGACGGACTAACAGTATGGCTAACCAGCAAAGCAGCACGTGTGAACGAATGCGTTCATCCTTACGATGATAGACGGGGCGAAGATCCAGCGTTGTTTTTAGTGTGCGGAAAGCGGCTTCGACTTCCATGAGTTGCTTATATCCTAAAGCAATGTCTTCTACGGAAAGGGTATCATCAGAAGTACGGATCAAGTATTTTCCGTCCAACCGTTCGGCTTCTTTTACGACCTGTCGGCCGATCTTTAAGTTGCCGTGCTTGTCCATCTTAAGATAGCGTTTGTATACGGGATGACTGTAGAGCCGGCAGTGAGCTTTAGTATGAGCATCGCCATTCAATTCTTTAAGTTTGGCCAACTCCTGGGCTAATGTTTCCAGGTGCTTGTTCCTGATCGCCGCATCCCGTTTCACTTCGGCCAGGTTGCGGACCAAAACGTAACGGACTCGGGCTTCGCCATCGCCGATCACCAGTTCTTTAACTTCCAGATTATCGCGAATGGTTTTGAACCGACCAGAGTGGGCCAAAGCTGCTTCAACTGTTGGTTTACCCGCAGACATCTTTTCTCCAGCGATGTAGTGGCCACCTGCCTGCTGCAGGATCCGTAAGTTTTCTTCGGAAGAAAAACCCCTATCGACTACCGTTATTACTCGGCCAAGCTTCCAACCAATCAGGTCTTGCTTTACCTGGGGGATCACGGTCATATCCGAAGTATTGCCCGGCCGGACCCAGCAGCGAATCGGAATACCAGTTCTGGTAACAGCCAGACCAATAAGGTGATTGTTTTGTTAGGTCTTTGGCGTTCTCATTCCGAGTATCAAAAATTTCTACTCGAAAATCTTCTCCCGATTTACTTGGCGAATAAGGATCGTCTCTCACAGTATGCCGACATCCTTACCAAACTCTATTTGCTGGACCTGGATCGAATTAAGCCTTTATTAGACGAGGTTTATTCCCATACCGGAGTTCCTTCTAAACTTCAACCCGAGATCTTTCGCTCCTTTGTCCTGATGTCACATTTGGGTGAACTGAGTATCTCTAATTGGGTTGCTAAGCTTAAGTCCGATTCCCTGCTTGCTATCATGATTGGTGTTAATCCGGATGTGGTCCCGGAAGTCGGCAATCACTATGATTTTATTGACCGGTTGCGGCTGGCGAATCCTGATAATCCAGTTCAGGATTCGCTCCACCCCTTCCGGCGCAAGCCTCGTAAGAAGCTTGGCAAAAACCAGAAGAACTTCCTCGTCACCGTGGCATTATTCAAAAATTTGTTGATCTGGCCTTGCAGGGTAAATCCTTTGAACACAGGCCCGAGAGGCTTCTTTAACTTCCTTGAGCTGCTGAATCAATACCTGTTCTTAGCGGCCTAATCAGCATAAAGGCTATCTGTATAATCCTGTTAAACCTTCCTGCTGGTAGGTTAGCTTTGCTATTCTCTTTTTGATGGCTTGACGTATCCAATCTCTACCGAACCCTTTAACATCTATACTAAATAAACCACCAGAATAAAATTTACCCCCCATAATTATCCATGGAAATTAGTTTTCGAAACTACTCTATGAGAAACCCGCTTATCAATGTGACAAGCGGATTTCTCTACTCACTACTGTTATTTTCTGCTGGCAAGCGCCACAAAGGGCGATACTGAAGCGCTGCCCTTATATGGCTGCAAGGGCTTGTTCCAGATGGGCTGCCCGTCCACCCTGTAAATGAACCTGTAAACATTCTCATCATACAGGAACCTTACAGGGATGGAGGAAGCCGTATTGATGCCACCCTTGTCGATAAAAAGGTACTGGGACATATCCGCCAGGATGATGTCGCCCGACTCACCTGCTGCCGAGCACTGTTCAAGAGGCACTACCGGCCTGCCGAAAAGTGTCGCATAAGGTGCTTCCGAAAGTCCACCTGCCGGGATATATACCGGTACATCACCGATTTTCATGGTAAAAAGAAGAGGCTCAATCTCCTGATTGATATACCACACGGCATTTGTCCTACTTCTACCCCAGAGTCTTGACCACATGTTGAATAGGTTTTCTACTTTTAAGAGCTCAGTCTGCCTGCTTTCCTTCGGTACCTTCACCAAGGCATCGCTATTCAGAATGCCAAGGGGCTGCCCGGTACCGGTACCTGTCAGGATGGCATCATCTATCTTAAAGCCGAATTCCTCGGCAAAGCCCTGACGGAGTACACTCTCCAAGGCTGCCGCATCCTGCAGACGCTCAGAATCAATATTTCGGCAAATTGCTCCTCTCTACCATTCAATGTCTTCCGGAAAATCCAGTTCCAATCTTAAATCATCCACGCTGCAGTTATATTTTTGGGCTTCTTCCCTCAATTGGTGCTCCAAATCGCGGTATTCCTGCCCCCGCTCTGCAATACGCTTGGCAATAGTTGATAAATTCTTCAGCCGCTTTTCCTTGTTCATTTTTATGAATCTTTCATTGAGGATGTCCAGGTATTGGGTGATGTATCTGTCTACATATACAAATCTGCCATTCAATATGTTCAATATTCTTGCATATATATTGTCTGACACGGTTTGTTTCAGGCATTCGGCTACAGCAGCCTGCAGCATGCGCACTTGCGTGATGGAGTGATCCCAGATAACTTTTTTTGCTGTAAATATATCGCTGCCATATCTTGTTTTGGACAGTTTTCTAGCATACAACTCCAGGAATTCATTCAACGCTATAGTGACAAATAACATTTCCGGCCACAATACATATATTTTCAGGTAAACATTCTTGTCCGGAGCAAGCACCAGCATTCGCTTTTTCTTTTCTTCATCTATGCCATTGTCAATAAATTCTATTTCCCGGTCTCCCATCAAGGCATGACGAAGATCGTAGCATACGCCTAATACCCTTATGCGGGCAGCGTCACATTCTATAAATTCGTCCTCATTGCCTAAAACTGTATGCAATGCCTCATACAGGTTTTTAAAATCCATATAGTCGCCATAAATGGCCACTCCTGCGCTGTTTAGGGTATTCTTGGCAAATATCATTTTATCACCTTTTGTTCTGATTTTTACTTGTTCAGCTCCGGCGGTAAACTTCCACGCCTTGTTCTTCGATTCTCTGGCGCAGTTTTTCGTCCAAGGGACCGTTCATGTCTATGATGTCAATTTTGTAGATACCCGCCGCTTCGTCCAGATCCAGCCACAACCCGGGCGGCAGTTCCCCCTCGCAGTAAACGGCCAGATCAATGTCGGAATTGTATCTGTAATTCCCACGGGCCCGGGAGCCGAAAACAACGGCTCTGGTCACATTTTCTCTTTTTTGCAGTTCTTTTTTTATCGCTTGTATGATTTGTTCCGGCAACCCAAAAGTCATTGGATTTTTCCCTCCATCTTGTTAGCAAAGGCAACGAATACGGGATAGTATTTATCTTTCACTTTGTCATAAATCTCTTTGGCCATTTGCTCGTTATATATGTGGGTGGTTAGATTACGGGCATTAATCATGTCGATCCAGGTTTCACCTTCTATGATAATCCCTGTTGCAAAGGCTTCTTTAAAAGCTAACCGTGGTGAGTTTATTGTTACGATACCTTCAGATTCAAGGTAAAGTTTCATTAATTTCCATGCCAACTCATAGGTAAACTCAAAGCGCTGCATCACCCAGTCATAAAGCAAGGGATTGGATGCGTCTTCTTCTAACGCCTCCTTAAGTTTTAAAACAGCTTTACGGTATTCTTCAAATTTTTCTTTAAGCCTTTCTTTACTCATGTTTTCACCTCCAATACTTGGTACATCCTTGTCCTCATGTTTGATTCCACCTTTTGGCCGTGAACCCGATTCAATCGTAGATAGTATATCTCCAAGCCTTTTAACCTCCCACCCCTCCGGTATCGGCCCCAGCTCCGACTCCACCATCCTGACCTTCTCATGGCCAGGGAACCTGAGCTTCACAAACCACTCCCGGTAAAGCATCTGCGCTATTTCCTCAAGGATTTTGATGCGGCGGTTGTTGTTCTCAATTAGGTCATCGTAGGCGGAGAGGATAGCGGCGATTTTGCGCTGGGTATAGAGAGACAGAATTGAAATAATAAAGGACTTCCAGCTCCCAGGTTCACGTAACCAAGTTCATCAGCAATGACAAGATCGAACTTATTCCAGGATTTTAGATATCGGGTCAGACGATATTCTTTTTCTGCTTTCAGCAACTCCTGAATCAAATCATGATAGAAACACTATCCATAATCCTTCAAGATGAAAGTGATGCTGAAGCATCCATCATATTGATGGGAGGGATTGTATGAACCCGGAAGTCTACTGCCAGTTTATCATCCGTATTCATTCTTCTATATAAAAATTTAACTTAAATTATTTTATAAATATGAGCCTTTTGCAATTTTCCAACACTTGATTTACTAAGGATTTTAGGGCCATAAAAAAGGACTTCACCCCAATTTGGAGAAGTTTTCAAGTAACCAAACCGAAAACCCCATAAAGGAGTGAAGTCAC
>JABLXP010000012.1 GCA_013178045.1 Bacillota bacterium | reverse complement strand
TCGTGGCCGACAAGAATGGGGCTACATCCATCCCTGGCGTTTTTGCTGGCGGCGACATCGTTACGGGGGCGGCCACCGTGATCCTGGCGATGGGGGCTGGAAAAGTGGCGGCGCGGTCGATTCACCAGTACCTGATGGGCGATGGTCACACTGAATAAGGTTGCATTTTTCGACCGGCTATGTGCAAGAATGCCCCGGCTGGTGGATTACTGAAGCACCCATAAATAGGGAAATCTCAAATACAATCTAACTGCTGATTAATGGTGCATAGAGCTACCACCACATTTATTGAAGCATTGGTGAAATTTGTATGGTGCCTTTTATATTCATAAAAATCAGTTAATTTAACTTCTAGCTGGCTGTGGCATAGATATTGCAATATCTACTAATAACAGGAGACCGATAATTCCACAGCATTACCGTGATTTTAGTTGTAACCGCGGTAAGTGTGTCAGGAGTTTAGCGGGATAAGGGAGATAGCTGGTTAAGGTTTGTGTAACTGAACAAGCTGATTAGGACTTGTAGCATTGTTGAAAGCAGCGGATGTAGACGGAAAATAGTGTGATCAGGTGATAACGGATAGAGCTTCCGAAACAGCCGGTTCGAAAACCTTAACCCCATGATTGGGGGTGATGGTCAGTAGAATTAAAAGAATTAAACGGGGCGCTATCATGCTTATAAAGTCATTAGTCTGTGCTATCCTCAAAAATTAAAGATTAAGGAGGGTAAATTAATGGCTGCTTCAACGATGACGATCATTGTTCTTGTGGTTGCTCTTATCTTTTATGCCCTGGAAATTTTTCCTATTGGCGTAACCTCGGTGGGAATCTGTGTTGTTTTAGCATTGACCAAAACAATCTCGGTTACTGATGCTTTCAGCGGCTTTTCTTCCGACGTGGTTTTGCTGGTCGCCGGCATGATGGTGGTTGGAGGGGCCATGTTTCAAACCGGTGTAGCCCCGGCCATTGGGCGGACGATTGTCCGGTTGGCCGGTGATAAACAGCTCACGGTGATGGCGGCGATTTTGTGCACCACGGCGGGTTTATCAGCTTTTTTAAGCAATACCGCGTGTACGGCGATGTTTATCCCGGTGATAGCGGGGATCGCGGCAACCTCGGCGCGCAAGTTCAGTGGCAAGTATGTGTACATGCCGTTATCCTGGGCCGCCAATGTCGGCGGGATGATCACCCTGGTTGGTTCTACTCCCCAATTGGTGGCACAAGGGGTTATAACCAAGGCCGGCGTGGCGCCATACAGCATGTTTGAATTTGTGCCGATTGGTTTGCCGTTAACGATTGCGACTTTGCTTTACGCGTGCACGATCGGCTATAAAATTGCCCAGAAGATTTTTGCCAAAGAAATCGAAGCATTTATGGCCGAGGAAGAGGCGGCGGTGACCACAGAGGTTGTGAGCGCGCAGAGCAAGGCGATCGATAGTAAGGCCTGGATCGCCGGCGGCACGATGCTTTTAATGGTGGTTCTATTCGTTACCCAGCCGTTTCACAAGTTCCCGGTTGGGTTACTGGCGATGTTGGGTGCCTTCATTGTTGTGGCTACGGGATGTCTTACCGAGGAACAAGCTTACCGCTCTGTATCCTGGTCAACCATCTGCGTTATGGCTGGAGCGATGGGATTGGCTACTGCCCTAGAAAAAACTGGCGCCGGCAAAATCATCGCTGATACAGTGTTAAGCTGGCTGGGTACCGCGGCGACTCCATTCACCATTTTTGCGGTGATGACTGCTTTGGCGGCGGCCCTCACCCAGGTTATGTCGTGTACTGGGGTATCTGCGATGTTGACCCCGATTGCCCTGTTTATGTGCAAAAGTATGGGGATTGATCCTCACGGGGTGATCATGGGGGTAATCATCGGATCATCGATCGCGATTATGACACCAATTGGCAGTGCGCCTACGGCCATGGTGTTGGGACCGGGGAAATACCATTTTATGGATTATGTTAAGACTGGGACACCTATTACAATCGTGCTATACGTGTTAAGCATTATTTTGATCCCCATGTTCTATCCGATGTAGTCTTCCACTTTGCACTGTGAGGGGGTGAGGACGTTGTTTGCACTGGTCAAATACAGACAGAACCTGGATCAGACAAAATTAGCGGATGTCGAGGCCGAGTTGGAAAAACAGCTCGCCGCTATACGTTCCTCCCTGACTTTCCAGGCCGGCCAAAATGTCGGCATCGCCGTCGGGAGCAGAGGGATCGCTAATCTTGACCGGATTGTCAGTATGGTCGTACGGACGACTAGAAGTTGGGGCCTGGAGCCTTTTATTCTCCCCGCCATGGGCAGTCATGGCGGGGCAACGGCCGAAGGGCAGACCACACTTCTGGCCGGTTATGGCATTTCTGAAGAAAAAATGGGTTGCCCGGTGGTTTCTTCTATGGAGGTCGTGGAAGTTGGACGGACTGAGCGCGGAACGCCAGTTTTTTTGAGCCAGACCGCTCTTACCGCCGATCACATCATCCTGATCAACCGGATTAAGCCGCATACTTTATTCTCCGGTCCTATTGAAAGCGGCTTGCTGAAAATGGCGGTAGTTGGTCTGGGCAAACACCAGGGGGCGCTTGCCTACCATAGCGAAATGAAAAAACAACACCCCAGTATGGCCATTGAAGAAATGGCCCGGACAGTTTTTCAACACTGCCGGGTTCTGTTTGGCATTGGACTGGTAGAAAACGCTTATGACCAGACAGCCAGGATACAAGTCATGCCAGTGACTGAGATTTTCGCGCAGGAAAAAGTCCTGCTAGAAGAAGCCAAGCGGCTCATGCCCAGATTGCCCTGCCCGGAATTTGATCTGCTGATTGTTGATGAAATGGGCAAAGACATCAGCGGGTCAGGGATGGATCCCAATATTGTTGGACGCTATTGGGATCAGCCCGTGAGTGAGCCGAATATCGGTAGAATTTTTGTCCGTGCTTTGTCGGAAAAAACCCATGGCAATGCGATTGGAATCGGCCGTGCCGATTTTACCACCAACCGGCTGGTCAGCAACATCGATTATCAAGCTACTTATGCGAACTCGATTACTTCAGGAAATCCGGTAAGCGCCAGGATCCCGATCCATTTTGAAACGGATAAAGAAGTGCTGGAAGCCGTTTTGCAAAGTTTGGGGAGTGTTGAAGTGGAAAATTTAACCGTGGTTTGGATTAAGAATACCCTGGAAATTTCGGAGATCTTGTTGTCCCCAAGTTTAATCGATAGATACAATTTAGACCCAGGTGGAATTGTGGGTGAGCCGTTCCAGGTTGAATTTGACGAGCAGGGGAATTTGCTTCGCCCTCCTTTTGGCTTCGAGTCCACTTAATTCAATAATGAAAGGATGGTGTCACTACTGTGGAGGTTAAGGAACTGAGAAAGCAACTCATCGAATTGTTAGGGCCAGACAAGGTGGTTACCGACGAGGTCGGGCTGATGGCCTACTCGTACGACAGTTCATTCATGGCCAGGCAAAACCGGTTTGTCCCCGACGTGGTGGTTTTGCCCCGGGCGACGGAAGAAGTATCCCAGGTAATGAAACTGGCATACGCGCACGGGATACCAGTGACCCCGCGTGGCGCCGGTACGGGAGAGACCTGCGGGAGTGTCGCCATTCGGGGGGGAATTGTCATCGACCTCTCTACCTGGGATGTGATTGAGGAAATTGATGTGCCGAATATGCAGGTGTTTGTCCGGCCGGGCGTGATTCATGCCAAACTCAACGAACGGTTAGCTGAGTATGGCCTGTTTTTCCCGGTCGACCCCGGTAGCAGCCGGATGTGTACCATTGGCGGTATGGTGGCCAACAACGCCGGGGGGCTGCGGGCGGTCAAGTACGGCACCACGGAAAACTATATCCTGGGCTTGGAGGTTGTTTTACCTAACGGGGATGTGATCGTGACCGGCGGTTTGCGGTCCCGGGCGGTCAAGAGTGTGTCCGGGATGAATTTAACTAAACTATTCGTTGGCTCGGAGGGGATCCTGGGGGTAATTACCCGAATCCGGCTGCGGGTCTGGCCTAAGCCCAAGGGGCGGGGGATCGTCATGGCAGTCTTCCCGAAAAAGGACGAGGCACCGCAGGCGGTGTTGGATGTCTACCAGTCCGGTATTCTCCCGTCCGGGGTGGAGATTTTAGACGACTCCTCCATTGAGGCGGTCAACCTGTACAAACCCGGGGTTCTCCCCAATGCGGAGGCGGTGCTCCTCTTTGAAGTCGATGGCAGTCCGGCCAGTGTCGAGTGGGAAGGAGCGAAGATCGAAGAGGTATTGAAAAAGCGGACGTCACAGGTTGAGTTTACCACTGACCCGAAGCGGATGGCGGAGTTGTGGGAAGGGCGCAGCTTGGTGGAGGTGGCGGCGACGCGCTTACGCCCCGATGGCACGCGGATCATGGCCGCTGATGACGTGAGTGTGCCCATCTCACGTGTTCCTGAGGCTCTCAGAACGATCAAGGCCCTGGGTGATAAACACGGCCTGCGGGTGGTCAACTACGGGCACATTGGCGATGGGAACATCCACACAGCCCCGGTGCTGGACATCGACCGGCCGGAAGAGGTGGCCCGGGTGGAGAAGTTGGTCGACGACATTCATCGTATGGCGATCCAGTTGGAAGGTAGTACCACCGGCGAGCACGGGGTTGGGGCGGTGCGCGTGATGTACGCGGAAGACGAACATGGCGCAGCGGTGAAAATCATGCGGGCGATTAAGAGGGTGTTTGACCCGAAGGGGATTATGAATCCTGGCAAAGTGTTTCCAATGGAAGGAGAGGATGCGCCTTGCTAAGGGAGGTGCCAGTGGTCCGCGACCTGATCAAAAGGTGCTTGCGCTGTGGACTGTGCAAGATTGTTTGCCCGGTGTTTCAGGAAATCAGGCGAGAAGACGAAAGTCCCCGAGGTCGGGTCTTTTATGTGGAAATGTTGCGGAACGGCGAACTGGAGCCGAATAATAAGACTATCCATGAGAAAATGTTTAATTGTCTGCTCTGCGAGTCTTGCCGGCAGATCTGCCCTTCGGCCATTCCCGTGGCTGAGATGATCACGGCAGCCCGGGCGGAAACCGCCAGATATAATTCTTCCAGGACCAAACGCTGGGTTTTTCAGAACCTTTGGGCTAACCCGAAAAAACTGCGGCTAACGGTGGCTAGTCTTCGTTACGGTCAGAAACTGGGAATGGTCAGTTTGGGGCGTGCCCTGGGGTTGACCCGGTTGCTGCCCGGCGATCTGCCGAAGGCGGAACGAATTCTGGGAAAGATTCCGGACAGAGCGGCCCGGGAGCAACTTCCACCGGTTAGCCCGGCAGTTGGGGCGAGAAAGTACCGTGTAGCCTACTTTTTGGGGTGTGCGACTGACTTGCTTTATCCCCGGGTAGCGGTGGCCACGGTAGGCGTCTTGACCAGAATGGGCTGTGAGGTGGTAATCCCGCGGGACATTAAGTGTTGTGGCCTGCCTTCCCTGGCGAATGGAGAAGCGGAAACGGCGAAGCAACTGGCGGCCCAAAATGCCGCGGTTCTGCAGGCCCTGGATGTTGACGCTGTGATCAGCGATTGCGCCTCGTGTACCTCCACCCTGCGGGGTCCGCTTTACCGTGATCTGTTCAACGGGGAATGGGATCAAAACATCGCGGACGTTCAGGTGTTTATTGAGCGAGCGATTGGCAATATTGCTCCACCCCACTCACCAGGAAAATGGCGGGTGACCTATCACGATGCCTGTCACCTGGCCAGGGCGCAGGGGATAACGCAGGAACCCCGCCGGTTGCTTAAGCAAATTCCCGGGGTAGAATTGGTGGAAATGACTGGTGCTGATGCCTGTTGTGGTGGCTCGGGGACTTTTGCCCTGACCCATTATGATCTGGCGATGAAAATTCTCGAACGCAAACTGGCGAACATTAACCAGACTGGTGCCCAGGTGGTTGCGGCGGCTTGCCCGAGTTGTCTGACCCAAATCAGTTATGGAATCAACCAAAAAGGTTGGCCGATCAAGGTCATGCACCCTATGGAACTGCTTTATCAAGCTTATCAAGGGCTAGATAACAACTAATATTGTGAGTTGATTAAAAAATTAGGTGGTTTTAATGCAGTAATATCTGGCTCATGGTAAAATTTAATAGAAGAAGATAATGGAAATGGAGGGGTTAATATTGCCAGGAACAGTAAGACTGCTCCAGGGTAACCAGGCTATTGCTGAAGGTGCGCTTTACGCGGGGGCCAGGTTTTTTGCTGGTTATCCGATTACTCCATCTTCAGAGATCGCGGAAGAGTGCGCGCGGCAGTTGCCTAAATTAGGTGGGGTGTATATGCAGATGGAGGACGAAATCGCCAGCATGGGAGCCATCGTGGGCGCTTCCCTGGCCGGTGTGAAATCGTTCACTGCCACCAGTGGCCCAGGGTTTTCTTTGATGCAGGAGAACCTGGGACTGGCGATTGCAGCCGAGGTGCCCTGCGTGATCGTTAATGTTCAGCGGGTTGGCCCCAGTACCGGGTTAGCCACCAAACCCGCGCAAGCAGACATTATGCAGATCCGGTGGGGGCGTCACGGTGATCAGACCTTGATTGCTTTATCGCCGGCCTCGGTACAAGAATGTTTTACCTTGACGGTCCAGGCGTTCAATCTGGCGGAAAAATACCGGGTGCCTGTAGTGCTGGCAGCTGATGAAATCGTGGCCCACATGCGAGAAAACTTTGCTATCCCTGCTCCAGGCGAGATCGCGGTAATTGACCGCAAAAAACCAACGGGTCCACCAGAACAGTACCGGCCCTTTGCTCCCGAGGAGGACGGCATTGCCCCGCTGGCTGCCTATGGCAGTGAGTACGTTTTTCATGTAACCAGTTCCATGCATGGCGCCGAAGGAGTCAGCAATAATAACCCGGCTAACGCCGCCTGGAAAATTGCCCAACTCCACCAAAAAATCGACCGTTACCGAGACGAAATTGTCAGGACCAGAGGTTTTGAAGTCGATGATGCGGAAGTGCTGATGGTCACGTTCGGTGCTACCACCAGAGCGGCACGGGCCGCAGCCCGGCACGCCCGACAAGAAGGGATCAAAGCCGGAGTGTTGCAACTCATCACCATCTGGCCTTTCCCAGATCGTGAACTGGCTACGCTGGCCGCCCGGGCCAGAATGATCGTGGTCCCGGAGATGAACTACGCTGGTCAAGTGGCCGGCGAAGTGCAGCGGGTCCTGGGGCCAGATGTAGATATCAGACGAGTCAATCAGTTTAACGGCCAGATCATTACGCCACAAGACATTCTGAAAGTAATAAGGCAGAATTGAAGGAGGAGGTGTCATCGTGTCCTACGTGACGGGAAGAAAATTTTTGCGACCAGGAAGTCTCCCCTTGATGTGGTGCTCGGGCTGTGGTAATGGCATTGTCCTCAGCGCTTTGTTACGTGCTTTTGAAGAACTGGGCTATGCGAATGAAGACACGGTGGTGGTGACCGGAATTGGCTGCTGGGGGAAAGCCGACGACTACGTGACGACTAACGCCCTGCACACCACCCACGGACGCGCTTTGGCCTTTGCCACGGGGATTAAAGCAGTCAGACCTGAACTGCACGTGGTGGTATTAATGGGTGATGGCGACGGGGTGACCATCGGGGGTAACCATTTCATCCACGCCGCCCGGCGCAATATTGATGTGACTGCCATCGTGGTGAACAATTTCAATTATGGGATGACCGGTGGACAGTTTTCCGCGACCACCCCGGCCGACCGTTATACCAGTACAACTGTCTATGGCAACCCGGAGCGCGAGTTGGACGTGTGTGCTCTGGCCGCCGCGGCGGGCGCCAATTATGTGGCCCGGGGGACGGTCTACCACGGACCCATGTTGCAACACCTCATAAAAGAGGCCCTGAACAAGAAAGGGTTTTCGTTGGTTGAGGTAGTGAGTCCTTGTTCTACGCACTATGGACCCAACAATCAAATGAAGGTGCCGATCGCCATGCTGCACTGGCTGAAAGAAAAAGGAGTGACACCAGCCGAGTACGAACAGTTACCGGAGGAGATGCGGGATGGCTACTTTGTCATCGGTAAGTTGGTTGACCGGGATGTCCCTGACTTTAACACCAGGTATGAGGAGATCCGCGCGAAGGCGCTGAATTCGTAAGAAAGGTGGGATTTTGGCGTGAAGGAGCGCTACGAAGTTATCCTGGCGGGTTCTGGCGGTCAGGGGTTGATTGTGTGCGGGATCATGCTGGGCGAGGCAGCCATCCTGGAAGGGAAAAACGTGGTGCAAACCCAGTCTTATGGAATCGCCAGCCGGGGTGGCTTATCCATAGCCGAGGTTATTATTGACCGGGAGGAAATCATTTTTCAGCAGGTCGAGAAACCTGACTTGATTCTGGCGCTGACCGAAGAGGCGATGTCGAAGTACTCCGCCAATGCGTCAGGAGTGCCGATTTTTTACGATACGACGCTCTTATCCGGCCGCACTGGCCAGAACTTGTACGGTTTCCCTTTTACCGAGATGGCGCAGGAGCTGGGCCATCCCGGGACAGCCAATATGATTGCTTTGGGGGCCATGAGTGCGTTGACCGGGGTGGTCCGGCCCGAAAGCCTGGAAACAGTGATTAGAGCCCGCTTCACCGGGCCAGTAGCGGAAATGAACGTTCAGGCGCTGCACCGCGGCGTTACCCTGGTAACCAAATAGATTCGGTGGGAAGGAGTTGAAGAAGGAGATCATGGGAGAAGCAACGGGAAAGAAAGGTAAGACCGCCCCATGCCGGGCCGCGTGTCCGGCTGGCGTTGACGTACCGCGCTACATCAGGTACATCAGAGAAGGCAAGTTTGACGAGGCCCTGGCTGTGATCCGCGAAAGTATACCATTCCCCTCGGTCTGTGGTTACGCCTGTATACATCCTTGCGAACTGAAGTGCACCCGGCGCCAGTGGGACGAGCCGGTAGCAATTCGGCTGTTGAAAAGGGCAGCCGCTGAAAACAGTACCGGTTCTTGGTCGGATCGTTTGCCGAAGGTCACCTCAACAGGCAAAAAGGTGGCGGTGGTTGGGGCGGGGCCCTGTGGTTTGACTGTGGCCTATTACCTAGCCGGTAAGGGGCACAGGGTGACGATTTTTGAGGCTCGGGCTTTACCTGGCGGAATGATGCGTTACTGTATTCCCGCGTATCGTCTGCCCAATGAAGTGATCGAGCGAGAAATCGCGGTGATCACCGCGCGGGGGGTAGAAATTAAAACCAACAGCCGGGTGGCCTCGGCGCAACAACTGCTGACGGCCGGTTTCGATGCGGTCTTTGTGTCTACGGGGGCCTGGGCGGCTACCAGCACGGGCGTGAAGGTGGTCGGTTCAGCCCGGGTCATCGATGGGGTTTCCTTCCTGGAACAAGCCAATACCGGCCGATTACCAGCCATCGGGCAGAAGGTGGTAGTGGTCGGGGGAGGCAACACAGCGATTGATGCTGCCCGTACTGCGCTTCGTCTGGGGGCACAGCATGTCACCCTGCTTTACCGCCGCACCCGTCTGGAGATGCCTGCGAGCCAAGAAGAGATCGAGGACGCCCTGGCAGAAGGTATCCAACTGGTGTCGTTGGCAGCACCAGTCGAGCTTGCGGATAACCTGTTGGTGGCGCGAAGAATGCGGTTAGGGGAAAAAGACAGCAGCGGCCGACCACGCCCGGTACCAGTGCCGGGAAGTGAGTTTACCCTGGCTTGTGATCTGTTGATCGAGGCGGTGGGGCAAGTGGCGGAGGCCAGCGCTGTGGGCCTGGCTGGCCGGCCCGATGGTACCATCGCGGTTGATCCCATAACCCTAGCTACCAGTCAGCCGGGCATTTTTGCCGCTGGTGATGCCGTGACTGGCCCGTCTTCTATTATCCAGGCGATCGCCCAGGGCCGCCAGGCGGCGGTGTCGATTGACCGGTTCCTGGGTGGCGACGGGGTGATTGCCGAAAAATTCGTTGATGAACCTGAAGTGGCCGCGGTAGAAACGGCCCCCATGGGTTCAACCCGACCCCCGGTGGAGACCCTGCCGCTGGCGGAACGGCGGGGCGGGTTTGCCCCTGTGGAGCAGGGATATGATGTTGCTACTGCCATGGCGGAGGCGGTACGCTGCCTGGATTGTGATCTCCGTAGCTACCAGGTGGAAGTTGATTTTGCTCTGTGTAAAGACTGCGGCTATTGCCAGGAAATTTGTGATATGGGGGTCTATGAAAACTCGCCTTCCTATAATGCCAGCGGCTACCGGCCGATGGTGGCGGCCCACCCCGAACAGTGTGTGGGCTGTTTAAGGTGTCTGATGATCTGCCCTGATTTCGCTGTCAGGGTGACGCAGTAGTTCCACGACCTTGGTGCCCGATTTCTCCGGCTCCAAGGTCGCTCCTGTTTAAGAAACGTGAAAATATTCGGAGACGATTATGTCCAACGATGAGGAGTCATATTAATTGCTTTCGAGGAGAGCAGTGGTATGATGTCAAGGGGAGGGAGTGGAATGTCTGCTAAGCGCCCATCTATTCTGCTGCGACGTAAGGGGAAGCAAGGTGAGGCACTTTTAGAGTGCTTCCTGGAAATCGCGCCATATTTATCCGAAGTTACCAAAAAACAGCTGGCGATTTCTATTTTGAGTGCAAAAAATTTGTTGGACTTCTACGAATCGAACACGGTCAGCTTTGTGGGAGAAAACCGGAAGCTGGGCGATCCCGTGTTGGAGGGGTCGGCGAGTTGGATGTGTCTCTTGCGGAATGAACCCGTCGCCGTCGAGTTTTCGCGAGACAACTCGGTTTTTGGTTTTCCCTATCGCGCGGTGGGTATTCCGATCCGAGATAAGCATGAAAATCCGATTGGTGCTTTTGTCCTCTCCGAAAGTTTAACTGATTCCATTCTGCGACAATTGTTTGCTGAGTATCAAAATAAAAAGATATTGCGGCCAAAAGAGGATGTCCCGTTACCAGATGGACCGGTGGATCCGTTCGCGTATAGCGCCAATCCCCAGATGAAGGAATTGTTGAGGATGGCTGCCAAAGTGGCGAAAGCCAATTCAACTTTACTGATCACGGGTGAGACTGGGGTCGGAAAGGAAGAACTCGCCAAGTATATCCATCGGGTCAGCGAGCGGAGGACGGGACCGATCATTGTAGTCAACTGTGCCGCTATTCCTGAAACACTTTGCGAAGCTCATTTTTTTGGTTATGAACGCGGAGCTTTTACTGGTGCACTTGCGGAAGGAAAACCAGGACTTTTTGAGCTGGCCAATCATGGGACGATCATCTTGGATGAAGTAGGGGAACTGCCGCTACACCTGCAGACCAAGCTTTTGCGAGTTCTTCAGGAACGTCAGTTTTATCGAGTGGGTGGCTGCAAGCCAATCAATGTCGATGTCCGGGTGATTGCCATCACCAATCAGGATTTGTTGGCCATGACCAGGGAAGGGCGTTTTCGTCTGGATCTTTACCACCGCTTAAGTGTTATTCCCCTGTCGTTACCGCCACTGCGGGAACGCAGGGAGGACATCGTTTGGCTGGCAGAGTATTACTTGAATCTGTACAATAAAGAATATTCGTTGAAAAAACGTTTTGCGGATTCTCTCTTACAGTATATGACAAGATCAGATTGGCCGGGAAACATTCGGGAATTAAAAAACGTGGTGGAACGGCTGGTCATCATGTCTGACAGCGATGTGGTGGATGAACGGGCTCTGGAAATGATTTCTGCCGGTAAATTTGAGCCACCCACGCCGATCGTGGTTAATCAGGTTTTGCCCTGGCGGGTGGCGGAAGAACTTCTGGAGCGGGCGCTGCTGAAAAAGGCCCTGGAAGTCGGGCACAGCGCCCGGCAGGCGGCGAAAGTGTTAGAGGTTGCCCATTCGACGGTGGTAAGAAAAGCCAGTAAGTACGGATTAATCAAATAAATTCTCTCGTGGTTTCTGGAACCGCAGGCGGAAGAATGGCCGCCCGCGGTTTTTTTCTGTTAACACTTGAACCCAGGGAGGGTTCTTTTTTGTGCCCTTTCCGGTTGAAAGTGAATATCCTATACGGTGAAAACGAATTTAGGAGGTCGTTCGCCGTGACTTTACTGAACGTTTTACTGGTAGCGTTAACCGTTAGTTTAGATGGATTTGGGGTTGGCATATCTTATGGGATGAGACGAATTCGGCTCCCCTTCGCTTCCTTAGGGATATTAACCGCTGTCTCTACCTTTGTCGTTTTTGTATCTATGTTATGTGGTAAACTTTTAGTGACCTTATTATCCCCCCGGATTGCCAATTTGGTCGGCTGTGCGATTCTACTGTGCCTGGGCGGGAAAATGTTAATCCAATCCTGGCTGGACGAACCGCCCAAAGGATCGTCTCGAGAGCCAGAGAATAACCTGCTTTTGAATTTTTCGCAGATATTACGGGAACCTTCCAGCGCCGATGTTGACCAATCCGGTCATATTGACTTACAGGAATCGCTTGTACTGGGGCTTGCTCTGTCAATGGATGCCTTGGGAGTTGGGTTCGGTGCCGCTGCTGCTGGTCTTCCTGCCGGGATAACTTCGTTGGCGGTAGGTATTATTCAGATGTTATTAGTCAGGACCGGTGTATTGATTGGTGAGAAAAGTACAATTTGGGCCAAAAAAGGGAGAAAAACAGCGCTGCTCCCAGGCTTAATCCTGGTGGGAATTGCCATCGCACGACTTTGCTAGCCTGTGAATCTAATTAATGTTGGCAACGGGTAAAACTAAGACACATATGGTATAATTCATGTTAGGCAAATTATCTTGGTGGTGATCCAAATGGGCGAATTCCGGCTCAAATCAGAATATACGCCGCGTGGGGATCAACCGCAGGCGATCGCCAAGCTGGTGGAAGGAGTGCGACAGGGGATGCGGCACCAGACCCTGCTGGGGGTGACCGGTTCCGGGAAAACCTACACCATGGCCCAGGTGATTCAGCAGGTGCAGAAGCCAACCCTGGTGATCGCCCACAACAAGACCCTGGCGGCGCAACTATGTAGTGAGTTCAAGGAGTTTTTTCCCGACAATGCGGTGGAGTACTTCGTGAGCTACTACGACTATTACCAGCCGGAGGCTTATGTCCCCCAGACGGATACGTATATCGAGAAAGACTCGTCCATCAATGACGAAATCGATAAGCTGCGGCACTCGGCCACGGCGTCGCTCCTGGAGCGGCGGGACGTGATCATTGTGGCCAGCGTGTCCTGCATCTACGGTTTGGGTTCCCCGGAAGATTACCATTTTTTGATGTTATCGTTGCGGCCGGGAATGACCTTCGACCGGGATGAAATCCTGCGGAAACTGGTCGACATCCACTACGAGCGCAATGACATCAACTTTACCCGCGGCAAGTTTCGGGTGCGTGGGGATGTGATCGAAATCTTTCCGGCCTCTTACGGGGAGCGGGCGATCCGGGTGGAGATGTTTGGTGATGAGATTGAACGGATTGTGGAAATCGATACCCTGACGGGTGAGGTTCTCGGTTTGCGCAAGCACGTCTCCATTTTCCCGGCCAGCCACTACGTAACCACCCCGGAGAAACTGGAACGGGCCCTGGCCGGTATTGAAGCGGAATTAGAGGAGCGGCTGGCGGAACTGCGCGGACAGGGGAAGCTCTTGGAGGCCCAGCGGCTGGAGCAGCGGACCCGTTACGACATGGAGATGATGCGGGAGATCGGCTTCTGTACGGGGATTGAGAACTACTCCCGTCACCTGACGGGCCGCCAGCCAGGCCAGCCGCCCTTTACTTTGCTGGACTTTTTCCCCGACGATTTTCTTTTGTTCATTGACGAGTCGCACATGACTATTCCCCAGATCCGGGGGATGTTCGAGGGCGACTTTTCCCGGAAAACGACCCTGGTCGAGTACGGTTTTCGGCTGCCTTCGGCGATCGATAACCGTCCCCTGAAGTTTGCGGAGTTTGAGCGGAAGATTAAGCAGGCCATCTACGTCAGCGCCACTCCCGGCCCCTACGAACTGGAGCACAGCCAGCAGGTGGTTGAGCAGGTGATCCGGCCAACCGGCCTGGTTGATCCTGAGGTCCACGTGCGGCCGGTGGTGGGGCAGATCGATGACCTGATCGGAGAAATCAGAGAGCGGGTAGCCCGGAACGAGCGGGTCCTGGTGACCACCCTGACCAAAAAGATGGCGGAGGACTTAACCACTTACTTGCGGGAACTGGACATTAGAGTCCGTTACCTGCATTCGGAGATTAATACCCTGGAGCGTATGGAAATCCTGCGGGACCTGCGGCTGGGAGTGTTTGACGTCCTGGTCGGGATTAACCTCCTGCGGGAGGGCCTGGACCTCCCGGAAGTATCCCTGGTGGCCATCCTGGATGCGGACAAGGAAGGTTTCTTGCGCTCCGAGCGGTCACTGATTCAAACCATTGGTCGGGCGGCCCGGAATGTCGAGGGCAAGGTGATCATGTACGCTGATACCATCACCCAGTCCATGCGCGTTGCCATTGATGAGACCAACCGGCGGCGCCAGCTCCAGATGGAGTTCAACCAGCAACACGGGATTACTCCCGAAACCATCAAGAAGGCCGTGCGCGATGTTTTGGAGGCGACGCAGGTTGCCGAGCCAACACCGACGTATTCAGCCGCCTTACAGAGTGATCGTCTGACCGTATCAGAGTTGCATAAACTGATCGCCGAGCTGGAGAAGGAAATGAAAGAAGCGGCCAAACAGCTCGAATTTGAGCGGGCGGCCGACCTGCGGGATCTGATCATCGAGTTAAGAGGTAAACTCAGTCGGGCGGCCAGCGTCCAGCCGGTTGTTGGTCCGCACTCAGGACGGAGAAGGGGTAGGGACAAAATACATGCCGGATAAAATTATCGTGAAAGGCGCCCGTCAGCA
Organism: Bacillota bacterium; assembly: GCA_013178045.1. Classification (NCBI taxonomy): domain Bacteria; kingdom Bacillati; phylum Bacillota; species Bacillota bacterium. Next base: position 34,820 of record JABLXP010000012.1, on the reverse strand, counting down.
CAACTTGAAGAACATCGATGTCGAGATTCCGCGGGATAAGCTGGTGGTGATCACGGGGCTGAGCGGTTCGGGCAAGTCATCGCTGGCTTTTGACACCATCTACGCCGAGGGGCAGCGACGTTATGTGGAGTCTTTATCGGCTTACGCCCGCCAATTCCTGGGCCAGATGGACAAGCCAGATGTGGACAGTATTGAGGGTTTATCCCCCGCGATCTCGATTGATCAGAAAACGACCAGCCGCAATCCCCGGTCCACCGTGGGCACGGTCACGGAAATCTATGATTACCTGCGGCTGTTGTTTGCCCGGGTGGGCCGCCCGCACTGCCCGCAGTGTGGCCGACCGATCGCCCAGCAGACTATTGACCAGATTGTCGATCAGTTAATCACCTACCCGCCGCAGACCAGGCTTCAGGTGCTGGCACCGATCGTGCGGGGACGGAAGGGTGAACACCAGCGCGTCTTAGAAGAGGTGAAGAAGAAGGGGTTTGTCCGCGTCCGGGTGAATGGAGAAATTCGGGAGGTAACGGAGGAAATCCACCTGGACAAGAATAAAAAGCACACCATCGAAGTGGTGGTTGACCGACTGATCATCCGGCCGGAAATCGAGAAGCGCCTGGCTGATTCGTTAGAAACGGCCCTGAAGCTGGCCGAGGGGGTAGTCATTGTTGATGTTCAGCTACCCTCGCCGGAAAAACTGGTGGCTGGAGAAGCCGGCAGCGAATTACTGGTGCCGCGGGCCGACCGGCAGGAACTGGTATTCAGCCAGAACTTCGCCTGCCCGGAGTGTGGCATCAGCCTGGAGGAGATCACACCCCGGATGTTTTCGTTTAATAACCCCTACGGGGCCTGCCCAGCCTGTACCGGCCTCGGGACGATGATGGAGATCGACCCTGACCTGGTGATTCCCGACAAGAGCAAGTCGATTGCTGAAGGGGCAATTGTGGCCTGGAACAGTACGTCGATGTACTATTTCTCGTTTCTGGAGTCGGTAGCCAAACACTATGGGTTCAGTTTACGCACGCCCGTATGCCAGCTGAGCGAACGGGATCTCAACATCATCCTCTATGGCTCTGGTCAGGAAAAGATTCGATTTCACTACCACAATCTGCTGGATGAGGTGCGGGTCTTCACTTCCACGTTTGAAGGGGTCATCCCCAACCTGGCCCGCCGGTACAAAGAGACCCAGTCGGACCATGTGCGGGAAGAAATCGAGCAGTACATGAGCGCCAAACCTTGCCCGCAGTGCGGCGGGGCCCGGTTGCGGCCGGAAAGCCTGGCGGTGAAGGTAGGCGGCAAGTCGATTTATGAAGTCACGCAACTGTCGGTTGTGGAAGCGCAAAAATTCTTCCGGGAGTTGGAACTGACGCCGCGGGAGCAGACGATTGCTTATCAGGTCTTGAAGGAGATTCAAGAGCGTTTGGGATTTCTGGTGAACGTCGGGCTGGATTACCTGACCTTGAACCGGGCGGCGGGGACGCTGTCCGGGGGCGAAGCGCAGCGGATCCGGCTGGCGACCCAGATCGGGTCCAGCCTGATGGGGGTGCTCTACATCCTGGACGAACCCAGCATCGGGCTCCACCAGCGCGATAACGCCCGGCTGATTGCTACCCTGAAGCGGCTGCGCGACCTGGGGAACACCCTGATCGTGGTGGAACACGATGAGGACACCATGCTGGCTGCAGACCACATCATCGATATCGGCCCGGGGGCCGGGGCCCACGGGGGCCGGGTGGTGGCCCAGGGGACGCTGACGGAGATCATGCAGGTAGAAGAATCGATTACCGGCCAGTATTTGAGCGGCAAGCGCCGGATTCCTTTACCAGTGGTGCGCCGTCCCTTAAACGGCAAATGGCTCGAGATCGTCGGGGCCCGGGAGAACAATCTGAAGAACATCACGGTCCGGATTCCCCTGGGGGTATTCACCTGTGTGACCGGGGTCTCCGGTTCGGGGAAGAGCACGCTGGTTAACGAGATCCTGTACAAGCGGTTGGCCCAGTACTTCCACGGGGCGAAAACTAAACCCGGCGACCACGATACCATTCGGGGTTTGGAGCACCTGGACAAGGTAATTGACATCGACCAGAGCCCCATCGGGCGGACCCCGCGGTCGAACCCGGCCACATATACGGGCGTGTTTGACGGGATCAGGGATATTTTCGCCCAGACCACCGAGGCCAGGGTCCGGGGGTATCAGCCCGGCCGTTTCAGTTTTAACGTCAAGGGCGGACGCTGTGAGGCCTGCCGGGGCGACGGGATCATCAAGATCGAAATGCACTTCTTGCCCGATGTGTACATTCCCTGTGAGGTCTGCAAGGGGAAGCGCTACAATCGGGAGACGCTGGAAGTGAGGTACAAAGGGAAGAACATCGCGGAAATCCTGGACATGACGGTTGATGAGGCGGTGGAATTCTTCCAGAACCTGCCAAAAATCCACCGCAAGCTGAAAACCCTCCAGGAGGTAGGCCTGGGATATATCCGGCTGGGACAGCCGGCCACTACCCTGTCGGGTGGAGAAGCGCAGCGGGTGAAGCTGGCCACCGAGCTCAGCCGCCGGAGCAATGGTAAGACTCTGTACATCCTTGACGAGCCGACGACCGGTCTGCATAAGGCGGATGTGCACCGGCTGCTGGGCGTGCTCCAACAACTGACTGACGCGGGTGACACCGTGGTGGTGATTGAACACAACCTGGATGTGGTCAAACAGGCCGACTGGTTGATTGACCTGGGCCCCGAGGGAGGCGAACTGGGGGGCCAGGTGGTTGCTGAAGGGACCCCGGAGGACGTGGCCTTGAACCCGGCCTCTTACACCGGACAGTACTTGCGGCCGATCCTGGAGCGGGAAGGAAGGGATCTGAGTGGAAAAGCAAAAGGAACTGGTACCGCCGGCCGAAATGGAACTACGGGCCGACGGCGAAGCAATTCCCGAGCGGATTTATCAGCGACTCAAGCAGTTACCGGATAAACCAGGTGTGTACCTGATGAAGGATCAGTGGCAGCGCATTATTTACGTTGGGAAGGCCCGCTCGCTCAAGCAGCGGGTCCGTTCCTATTTCCAGGCCGCACGGCACCAATCGGCAAAGACACGGGCCCTGGTCGCCAATATCGCCGACCTGGATTATATCCTGACTGATTCCGAGATCGAAGCCCTAATCCTCGAGTGCAACCTGATTAAGGAGTACCGGCCTAAGTACAACATCAGTTTGCGGGATGACAAGAGTTATCCCTATCTCAAAGTGACACTGCATGAAGATTTCCCCCGTGTCTTCATTACCCGCTCCCGGGTCAGGGATGGCAGCCGGTACTTTGGACCATACACCAATGTGGGGGCAGTGCGCGAAACCCTGGAGGTGTTGCAATCGGTGTTTCCCCTGCGGAGCTGCCACAAAAAAGCCTTTACTCCCGGGGGGCGCCCGTGCCTGAACGCCCATATTAAGCGGTGCCTGGCCCCGTGCAGTGGCCAGGTTGATCCGCAAACCTACCGGGAAATGATCCAGCAGGTACTCCTTTTCCTGGAAGGCCGCCAGGACGATCTGGTGCGGTCGGTCAGGGCAGAGATGGAGCAGGCGGCAGAGAACCTGGAGTTCGAGCGGGCAGCCCAGTTGCGTGACCGGTTGCGGGCGATTGAGCAGGTGGCTGCCCGGCAGAAGATTGTTTCCGATGATCGGGAAGATGCAGACATACTGGCCATCGCCCTGGCTCAACTGGAAGCGGTGGTCCAGGTTTTCTTTATCCGGGCCGGTAAACTGGTCGGTCGCGAAAACTTTGTGGTCAAGAACCCTCAGGAACTGCCCGCGGACGAACTACTGAATGAATTCCTCAAACAGTACTATACAGCGGCGGAGGTTATCCCACCAATGGTGCTGCTGCCGTTTGAGCTCAGCGAACACCAGCTGATCTCCCAGTGGCTGCGCGAAAAGCGGGGCGGTCGGGTGGAGCTGAAGGTGCCGATGCGAGGAGAAAAGCGGCAACTGGTCGAAATGGCGATGCGGAACGCGAAAGAAGCGCTGGAACAACGGCGGCAGGAAAAGGATGTTCAGCGGCGGGGACTGGAAGGAGCCCTGGTGGCTTTGCGGGATGAACTGGGTCTGCCCGACCTGCCACGCCGGATCGAGTGCTTTGACATCTCGAATCTGCAGGGCAGCGAATCCGTGGCCTCAATGGCCGTAGCGGTTAACGGTGAGCTAAAAAATAAGGAATACCGGCGGTTCCAGGTAAAAACGGTGACTGGCCCCAATGATTTTGCTTCCCTGCAGGAGGTAGTGGGCCGGCGTTTCCAGCGGGGGTTAGCGGAGCGGGAATTAATCGCGCGTGGAGAACTATCCCCGCATCAGGCCAAGTTTGCCCGGTTTCCCGACCTGTTGATCATCGATGGCGGAAAGGGCCAATTAACGGCGGTGCGTGAAGTCATGACCCGGCTGGGAGTGGACGACATCCCGACCTTCGGCCTGGCGAAAGAGTTTGAGCACCTGTTTGGGGAAGGACGGCCTGACCCAATCATTCTTCCGCGCAGTTCGCCAGCGCTCCACCTGCTGCAGCATTTGCGTGATGAGGCCCACCGGTTTGCCCTGAGCTACCACCAGCAGCGGCGTAGCCAGCGGACCATTCGGTCGGCTTTGGATGATATTCCGGGAATTGGCCCAGCGCGGCGGCGGGCTTTACTCAAGCACTTTGGTTCGGTTCAGAAAATTAAGGAAGCCAGTCTGGAGCAACTGGGCCAGGTGAAAGGGCTGTCCGCCGGAGCGGCCCGGGAAGTGTACGAATTTTTCCACCCGGGTGGGGAATAATCGAGTATAATAAATGAAGGGGAATTCTCGCATGGAGGATAAGTTTTGGGGGTGGGTAATTGTGCGCGGACTGATTGTCCGGTGGGTGCTGAATGCGGTGGCTTTATTGCTGACCGCCCAGGTGATCAACGGGATTGAGATCAGTGGCTTCCTGTCCGCTCTAGTGGCGGCCCTGGTGCTGGGGATCGTCAATGCGGTGATTCGACCGATCATTCTGGTCCTGACTTTACCGATCAATATGCTGACTCTGGGGTTGTTTACCCTGGTGGTTAATGGGTCGATGCTCATGATTGTCTCTTCAGTGGTGAATGGCTTTAAGGTGCACGGGTTCTGGGCAGCTGTGGTTGGTGCCCTGGTTTTATCCATCGTCAGTGCCATTCTCAATGCCCTGGTCCGCGATTAATAGAGGGGATCGGCCTGGCTCGGTCACAGAGGTCGCGGCGCTAGACATGGCCACCTCTTTCTAAGGAGCCAGCCGCTCATGAGCTAAAAAGAGGGCGAGGGGGATTCGACAAGCGCCCTGAGCCATTCGGGTGCGTAGAAACGGCGCGAATAAGCCTGGAAGGAATGCCCGATGAGCGCCAGAGGAGCAGTCAGCTTTTGGGTGGCGCGGGAGAAAACGCAGCAGGTCTGAGAAACGGAAAGTCTGGCGAAGAAGCAGTCGAACCCCCCCCCCGAGCCCCTGACCCGAAAGAAGCGGCTGGCGCAAGTTAATTTAAGGGAACATAATTAATTCTGGAGGTTCGTATGCCGTACCGATTAGTAGCGATTGACCTGGACGATACTTTGCTAAACAACGATCTACAGATTAGCCCCCGCGTACAAGCCGCGATCCAGCGTACCATTGAACAGGGGGTGCAGGTGACGCTGGCCACTGGCCGGATGTTCCGTTCTGCGTATCCCTTTGCCCAGCAGATGGGGCTAAACATCCCGCTCATCACTTATCAGGGGGCCCTGGTGAAGAATTCGCAGTCGGGGGAAGTCCTGTATCATACCCCGCTGCCACGTATATACGTCAGGCCGGTGCTGGAGCTGATTAATACCTATGGCTACCACGTTCAGGCGTATGTTGATGATGAACTGGTGATGGAAAAGTATACCGCTGAGGCGCAAGCCTATGTGGATCAATCCAGAGTTCCAGTCAAACTTGTGCCTGACCTGCTCAGTTTTTTGAGCCAGGAACCAACCAAGATCCTGGTGATTAATTTCGATGAGCCCAAGTTAAATGCGATGGCCGAAGACTTAAACCATCGTTTCGGTGAACACCTCTATATCACGAAATCAAAACCGTACTATCTGGAGGTGTTGCACCCGGAAGCCACTAAAGGGAAAGCCTTACAAGCTTTGGCCAGCCGCTTGGAGATCCGCCGGGAGGAAGTCATCGCTATTGGAGACAGCTTCAATGACATCGACATGATTCAATATGCCGGCCTGGGTGTGGTGATGGGTAACGCCCGGGAGGAAATTAAACAATATGCTGATTATGTCACTGTTTCCAACGAGGATGACGGAGTGGCCGAGGTGCTGGAGAAATTTGTTTTGAAAGGAGTGGGAATATAATGCCAGCTGATGTTTTTATGACTGACCTGCGGGCGCGGAGGGGACAAGGACTGCTGGAAAAATTGGACCGTTTGTTTGAACGGGCGGGGTTTGGGGAACTGATCGCCCCCAATGATCTGGTAGCGATCAAGCTGCATTTTGGCGAAAGAGGTAACCTGGCCCATATTCGTCCACAGTACTTGCGGCGGATCGTCGAGAAAGTTAAAGCGCGTGGTGGCAAGCCGTTTTTAACTGACGCCAACACCCTGTATGTCGGGAGCCGCGCGAATGCGGTGGATCACCTGCAAACCGCGATTGAAAATGGTTTTGCCTATGCGGTCGTGGGCGCGCCGCTGGTGATTGCCGATGGACTGAATGGGAAAGACTATGTGAGTGTAGAGATCAATCAGCCGCATTTTCAGACGGTGAAAATCGGCAGCGCTATCTACCATGCCAATGCTCTGCTGGTTGTTTCGCACTTTAAAGGGCACGAACTGTCTGGCTTTGGCGGGGCGATCAAGAACCTGGGGATGGGTTCAGGCTCGCGGGCAGGTAAACAGATGATGCACTCCGATGTTTTGCCCCGGGTCAACCAGGAAAAATGTACGGGCTGCGCCCTGTGTACCCGGTGGTGTCCGACCCAAGCTATTACGGTGGTCGATAAAAAGGCAGGGATTGATGAGAGCAAGTGTATCGGCTGTGGTGAGTGCACGGTGACCTGCCTGGTAGGGGCCATCAAAATCAGTTGGAAAACTACGCCCGAAGCGATGCAGGAGAAAATGACTGAATACGCTCTTGGCGCGATTAAAGATAAGGCTGGTAAAGTTGGGTACATCAGTTTTCTGACCAACATCAGCCCCGACTGTGACTGTTGCGGCTGGAATGATGCGGCGGTCGTTGGAGACATCGGGATCCTGGCTTCCCGGGACCCGGTGGCGATCGACCAGGCCGCGGTCGATCTGGTTAACCAGCAGCCCGTCCTGCCGGGCTCAGTGCTGGCCGGTCGGGAAAACTGTCCTGATATATTTAAAGCCATCCACCAGGGGATTGATTGGAGCGTTCAATTAGCTTACGGTGAACGCATAGGTCTTGGCACGAGACAGTATAATTTGATTAGGGTATAGGAGGAATCGATGTGGCACAGCCCTTTGTCGTGGGTGTTGACCTGGGCGGTACCAAAATCCACACTGTGCTGGCTGACGGCCGCGGGCAGGTCAAAGCCGAAATCGTGGTGCCGACCAAAGCCGAAGAAGGGGTTGATGTGGTGCTCAACACCCTGATTCAGAGTATTACCAGCCTGACCCATGCGGCGGGGTTGGCTCTGCACAAACGTGATATCCGTGGGGTCGGCGTCGGGGCGCCAGGTCCTCTGGATACGCGGACAGGGGTGGTGTATGTCGCCCCCAATTTGGGCTGGCGTAATGTTCCCTTAAAGAGCCGGTTGGAAGCAGCGCTGCAACTGCCGGTTCTGATTGATAACGACGCTAATTTGGCGGCTTTAGGAGAGCAGCGGTTCGGCGCGGGTCAACGGGTCAGCCCACTGATTTGCTTGACCCTGGGCACTGGCATTGGTGGTGGGATTATTATCGACCACCAGTTGTACCGGGGAGTGTCTGATGGAGCCGGTGAGGTTGGTCATATGACGGTTGAACCAGATGGTCCCCTGTGTAATTGTGGTAATTACGGTTGTTTGGAGGTTATGGCCTCCGGGTCAGCGATTGCCCGTCTGGCGAGAGAGGCTGTCGCTCAGGGAAGAGCGCGCGGGATTCTGACCCGGGCTGGTGGCGATCCGGGGAAAATAACTGCCCGGGTGGTTGTGCACGCTGCGACTGATGGAGATGAGGAAGCCAGGTCGATTGTTGAACGGGCTGGCCGCTATCTGGGAATCGGGGTGGCCAACCTGATCAACCTGTTCAACCCGGCGATGATCGTGCTGGGGGGCGGTTTGGTGCAGAGCGGCCCGTTGTTGTTTGCGGCGATGGAAAGGGAGGTGGAACGACGGGCTTTTGGCCACCTGCGGCAGGCAGTCAAGATTGTGCCGGCCCAGTTGGGGGAACGGGCCGGCGCTCTGGGGGCGGTTGCTCTGGTCCTGGAGCAGTAGAGGCAATAAAATGAAATGAGGTGATTGTGGATAGTGGAAAACGCAGAACGAACGCCGGCGGTTGATCTGGATGATGTCGGACAACTGAAGGCCGCTGACCCCGGCGGGATGCTGGAGGTACTGTGGCGGTTACCTGAACAGTGTGCTGAAGCCTGGGAAATTGGCCAGAGATTGTCCAGTCTCCCAGCGGGGAACTTTGCCCAGGTGGTGGTGACCGGGCTGGGCGGTTCGGCGATTGGGGGGGACCTCCTGCGGGTTTATGCGGCCGACCGGGCGCAGATTCCGGTGATCGTCAACCGGGACTACCGGATGCCAGCCTTTGTGGGGGAGCAAACCCTGGTTTTTGCCACCAGCTACTCGGGTAACACGGAAGAAACTTTAAGCGCGTATGATGAGGCCAGAGCCCGGGGGGCGAAGATCATCGTCTTGACTACGGGCGGGAAGTTGAAGGAGAAAGCCGAGCGAGATGGGGTGCCGGTCATGGTGATCCCGGGCGGGATTTCACCGCGGGCGGCTACCGGCTATCTGTTTATTCCAACTGTTGCCGTCATGCAGCGCCTGGGACTGCTACCCGATGCGACTGCCGAAATTACCGAACTGGTTCAGATACTGACCGTGCAGCGCGAGAGTTTAGGACCAGACCAGCCGACGGCTGGCAATCTGGCCAAACAGTTGGCCCGGCTGTTCTATGGGCGGATCCCGGTGATTTACGGCTCGGCTGGTAATACGGAGACGGTGGCGATGCGCTGGAAGGGCCAGATCAATGAGAACAGTAAAGCGATGGCCTACTTTAACGTCATGCCTGAGCTGAATCACAACGAGATTGTGGGGACGGAGCGGCCTCAGCCTCTTCTGGCCCAGGTGGAACTGGTCTATCTGCGTGACCCGGCCGATCACCCGCGGGTGCAGGCCCGTTACGGTATTACCACTGAGTTGATTGGCGAGCGGGTCGGTAGGATTACTGAAGTCTACGCCCAGGGCGATTCTACCCTGGCCCGGATGTATTCGTTGATTTACGTTGGTGATTATACCAGCGTGTATCTAGCTCTTCTTTACGGAATTGATCCTTCGCCAGTTAAACTGATCGATGCCCTGAAGCGGAAATTGGCCGAAGTGAGGTGAGGGGAACTGGAGTTTATTGGTGATTACCATACCCATTCGCGCTATAGTGATGGTCACGCCACTATCCTTCAGCTGGTCGAAGCGGCTCGAGCGCGGGGACTTCAGGAGATTGCCATCACCGATCATGGACCGCAGAATCTCACCTGGGGTGTGGACAGTGTAACAACCTTTCTAGACATAAAGCGGGAAGTGGCGGCCCTGAACCAGGAATACGACGATATTCACGTTCTGGTTGGGGCTGAGGCTAATATTATCGGGATTGATGGTGAGATTGATCTCCCAGAAGCGATCATTCAGGAATTGGATGTTTTGATTGTAGGACTCCATCCCTATATCCGCCCGGCCAGTTGGAACGATGGAGTTGAGCTGGTCTTGAACAACCAATTGGGTAAGCTTTCCCGGGGGATAAGGAAAAAGGTCTATAACAGCAATACCAAAGCAGTTGTTAATGCTCTTCACCGGTATGATGTTGACATTGTTTCTCATCCCGGTCTGTTCATGGGAGTCGACTACCAGGAAGTGGCTTGCGCCTGTGTACAGAACAACACCGCTTTTGAAATCAATGCTGGCCACCAGTTTCCCAGTCTCGGGGCGGTTCTGACGGCGGCCGATGAGGGCGTGGACTTTATTGTCAACAGCGATGCGCATTATCCTGCCTCGGTTGGTGAACTGGATTACGGTCGGTCGGTGATCGCCCAGGCCCGGTTACCGGTAGAACGGGTAATAAACTTTCGGGAAAAGGGAGGATAACCGGCTTCTTCTCTCGAATTATTCTGACATAAAGGATATGCCGGCATTTCTGTTAAAGGGCGCGGAGACTGAAGGGAGAGGAGAAAGCCCATGACCGAACCCAAGCGTGATATCCAGATGGTGATCATCACGGGGTTGTCCGGCGCCGGCAAGACTCAGACTGTTCAGTGTCTTGAGGATTTAGGATTCTTCTGCATCGATAATCTTCCGCCGACCTTGATTCCAAAGTTTGCTGAACTTTGTGCCCAGTCAGAAGGGAAGATAAATAAGGTTGCCTTAGTTATCGATATTCGCGGCGGGAAATTCTTTGATACCCTTTTCGATGCTCTGGAGAATCTTAAGACGCAGGGCTTTTCTTACGAGATTCTCTTTTTAGAGGCCTCTGACGAAGTTTTAGTCCGGCGTTTTAAGGAATCGCGCCGTCGGCACCCGCTTTCTCCGCTGGGGCGAATCCTGGAAGGGATCACGGCTGAAAGACATCGGTTGGAAGAACTGCGCGGCCGGGCCAACAAAATCATTGATACTTCTGACCTGACCGTTCAGGAGCTCAAAGACCGGATCATTGACCTGTTTGCCACAGAAACCGGGAAATTTATGGTTACCTTGATGTCTTTCGGTTACAAGTATGGGATTCCGCTGGACGCTGACCTGGTCACCGATGTTCGGTTCCTACCCAATCCGTATTATGTTCCACACCTCAAGCCGCTGACCGGGCACGATCCCCAGATTCGCGATTATGTCCTTAATAATCCAGTTACGCGGCACTTTCTGCGTCGTTATGGTGGTTTGCTGAAATTTCTGCTCCCCCATTACATTACAGAAGGCAAAACTCACCTGGTGGTGGCGATTGGTTGCACAGGCGGGCAGCACCGGTCAGTGGTCCTGGTGAACGAAATTGCCCGGCTGTTGCAAAAATATGGTTACGAGGTGATTGTCAAGCACCGGGATATCGCGCGTAGTGTCCCAGGAGAGGGACGCCTATGAAATGGGTGAAGTGGTTTTATCCCGGCCTCAAAGTGAAACGGTGGCTCTTCCTGGCCTTTCTGGGAACACTGCTGGTGAGCGCTGGACTTTCTATCACCAACCAGGTGGCTTTCCTGGGCTGGATTGAGGGGCGGATTCGTGAGTTTACCTTTAGCTTGATTGGTCAGCGGTCATCCTGGTTGGGTGGTCTGCTCATCGTAGTTGTTGGTCTGCTCATGGTGATGTTCGGCATGAAAAGGATGCTCCAGTCGCTGCTCGGGGTCCTTATGCCAGGGACGGAGAGTGAACTGGTCGACTTGATTTATCAGCGGCGCTCCTTAAAAAAAGGGCCCAAAATCGTAGTGATCGGTGGAGGAACCGGGCTTTCTGTTTTGCTCCGGGGGTTGAAGAATTACACCAGCAACCTGACGGCCATCGTCACGGTTAGTGACGATGGGGGTAGTTCCGGCCGGCTACGGGGAGAACTGGGGGTGCTTCCGCCGGGTGACATCAGGAGTTGCTTGGTGGCGCTGGCTGATACGGAAACCCTGATGGATGAGGTCTTGAGCTATCGGTTCAGGCAGGGAAAGGGTTTAGCCGGTCATAATCTGGGCAATCTGCTCCTGGTGGGGATGTCGGAAATCACGGGCGATTTTGTCAAAGCGATCCAGGAGGTCAGCAAGGTGCTGGCGGTCCGGGGCCGGGTCCTGCCGTCGACCTTGAACCAGGTGGTTTTATGCGCGGAATTGGGTGACGGGACAATAATTGAAGGGGAAACCAGGATCACCCGCGCCCAACCCCCGGGGAGCGGCGGGATAAAACGGGTTTTCTTAAAACCGGCTGATTGCCAGCCAGTCCCTCAGGCGATCACGGCTATTGAAGAGGCCGACGCCATTATCCTGGGCCCGGGGAGCCTGTACACCTCAGTTTTGCCAAATTTGTTGGTGCAAGGCATTCAGGAGGCCGTTCGGCGGTCCAGGGCTGGCAAATTCTATGTTTGCAATGTTATGACCCAACCCGGGGAAACCGAAGGCTACTCGGCGGCTGATCATTTACGGGCGATCCAGAAACACTGTGGACCAGGCATCGTTGATTACATTATCGTTAATGATCAGGAGGTTAATCGGAGCCTCCTGCGGAAATACCGGGAAAAGGGGGCCTACCCGGTCCGGGTTGATCCGAAGCACCTGCGGGAATTGAAGGTGAAAGTGGTCAGTGAACACCTGCTGGACGAAACCGATCTGGTCAGACACGACCCGGTCAGATTGGCGCAAACCATTATCAAGCAGGTCATCAAGTTCAAGCTTGGGGTTGATCGCCACTATTTTGATGATTTATACCTAGTTGACGAACCAGGGAAATTTCATAAGTAGCAGTCAAAGGGGGCAGTTCGGTGACTTTTTCAGTAATGACCAAGAACGAATTGGCCCGGATCATTCCTGATAAACGTTGTTGCCAGCTGGCTGAGTTATCGGCTTTGCTCAGGATGGATGGAACCATCCAGATCAGCGCCAACCAGCAGGTCGCTTTCTACGTGACTACGGATAACGCGGCCGTGGCCAGAAAGACTTTTCGCCTGATCAAATCGCTGTTCGACCTGCCAGTAGAGATCATGACGCGGCGGCAAACCAGGCTGAAAAAGCAAAGCATCTACCGGGTGCGCATTCCCCTGGCTGCTCCCACCGAGGTCTTACAGGCCCTGGGAATCATTGACGCTTCACGGCGGGTCAGTTACCGGCTGAAGAACTCCCTGGTTGGGCGGCAGTGCTGTCGCCGGGCATATCTGCGGGGGGCATTTCTGGCCAGTGGTTCGGTCAATAACCCGGAGGGGACCTACCACCTGGAGATCATCACGGGTAATGAGACCTATGCCCAGCAGGTCTGCCAGCTAATACGGAAAACCGGTTTGGGTGCGAAGGTCAGCATGCGCAAAAACTGGTATGTGATCTATCTAAAAGAAAGCGATCAGATTGTTGAATTTCTGAATTTAATTGGCGCTCATTCGGCCCTGCTCAAATTTGAAAATACGCGCATTGTGAAGGACATGCGCAACCAGGTTAATCGGTTGGTCAATTGCGAGACCGCCAATCTGGATAAGACAATCACCGCGGCTGTACGCCAGGTGGGGAATATACTGGTGATTAAGGACCAGCTTGGTCTGGAGAAACTACCGCCCCAGTTACGCGAATTGGCTGAATTACGCTTGCAGTACCCCGACTCCAGTCTGAAGGAGTTGGGCGAACTCCTCGAACCCCGGGTCGGTAAGTCGGGAGTCAACCACCGGATGCGAAGAATTGAGGAGATCGCTGACCGACTAAGAGCTGGTTTACCCGGGCTTTAGAAATTTGAAGAATAGTGTATATAGAGCATCTTTAAGATGCGAGCCGAATAAAATAGAACAAGGAAGCCATTTACTAACAATTAAAACAAAAATTAGCAGGTACAGATGATTAAATCACGAATAAGTTAACTGTTGGAAAGCCCAGCGGATGATTGGAGGATTGATGTGGTGAAGATCGGTTACGGTTTGAGCATGGAACAGACCCAAAAACTGATCATAACGCCAGAATTACGCCAGGCCATCACCATTCTACAATTATCTGCAGTTGAATTAACAGAATATATCGAGCAGGAATTGTTGGAGAATCCGTTGCTAGAAGTGAAAGATGAAATCGAATCTGGTGAGAACGATTCAGGCGAGCTTGACCCGTCAAAGGTCTCGGAAAAATTTGAGGAAAAATTTGACATTGACTGGCAAGAATATTTTTCCGATCGCAGTGATCTGGGCTATATTCGCCAGCCGAGGGAGGAACTACCCGAGCATTCCTTTGAGAATTTTGTCACCGAGGCACCGACACTCCACGAGCATCTGCATTTCCAATTGAACCTGGCGGTATCCAGCGACCTGGATCGGGCGGTGGGAGAATTTTTGATCGGGAGTATCGATGACCACGGTTACCTTCAGACGACGGTCGAGGAAGTGGCGAAGCATTTTCAACTACCTGAGGAAGATGTGGTCCGGGTCCTCAAGATTATTCAGACTTTTGATCCCGCCGGGGTGGGAGCCCGCAGCCTGGCAGAATGTCTCCTGATCCAACTGCAGCAACTGGGGAAGCTTAACCCAGCTAATGAGCTGGTGATTCAGGGGCACCTGGAGGATCTGGCGCGGGGACGACTGGCGAAAATTGCCGCTACCCTGGGGCTTTCCATTCGGGAAGTTCAAGGGATCGCGGATTTGATCAAATCCCTGGACCCTAAACCGGGCCTCAAATATGGGAGTCTGGACGATGTACGTTATCTGGTTCCAGATGTGGTCGTGGAGCGCGTAAACGGAGAGTATGTCGTTTTAGTCAACGACGTCAATGTGCCACGCTTGGGAATCAACAGCACATACTCAACCCTCTTGCGTAAGGGTGAGGGTTTTGATGTCGATTCACGCAAGTTTTTGGAGGGTAAGCTCAATTCGGCTGTCTGGTTAATTCGCAGTATTGAGCAGCGCCGTTTGACCCTTTATAAAGTGGCCAGTTGTATTGTTGAGATTCAACGGGAGTTTCTGGAGAAGGGTATTAAATACTTAAAACCTTTAAACTTACGGCAAGTGGCGGAGATGGTTGGCTTGCACGAATCGACAGTCAGTCGAGCGACAGCCAATAAGTATATTCAGACCCCCCAGGGGGTGTTCGAACTCAAGTACTTTTTTGGCAGTGGGGTTAAAGACAACACCGGCAGCAGTAAGACTTCTGCGCAGAGTATCAAGAAAATGATTCGGGAATTGATTGAGGCCGAGGATCCTAGTATGCCTTTAAGCGATCAGCGCATTGCGGAAATTCTCAATGAAAAAGGTATTCAGATTTCGCGACGGACGGTGGCCAAATATCGGACTGAACTGGGGATTTTCACGACTCCGAAGCGAAAGCGTTACTAGTGGTTAGGTCAGACGAGTCCTACCTAGAAGGGGACTCTTTTTCTTTTTCTGAATTGAAAAACCCGATCTACGCGGCAGGATTTTCGAAGCAAATTGTAGAAGGTTGATGTAAATATAACCGCTCTTGGCACATGTTGGAGCGATAGGGTTCTAAATAAAAATAGCCTCAACTAGAAATAATATTAAAGAATAATTGTCTGTTATTTTTTGTTGCTGAGTGTAGTGCCAAACTCCCGAACCGGAGGTGGTTACCAGGAGTTAATTCTAATAAGCTGTATCGTAATGATGTGGTTTTGCCTTACTATTAGCGAGGGGGCTTGAGAATGGCAGTTAAAGTTGGCATTAACGGGTTTGGTCGAATTGGTCGGTTGGTCCTCCGGTCGTCGTTGAGTAACCCCGACTTGCAGATTGTCGCGCTTAACGATCTTACAGATGTGGAAACCAATGCTCACCTGTTGAAATATGACTCAGTCCACGGCATCTTCCAGGCGGATATCCAAACCAGGCCGGATGCCATGGTCATTAACGGACAGGAAATCAAGGTTTTTGCGGCTAAGGATCCCGCGACTCTTCCCTGGAAAGATCTGGGGGTGGATATTGTTGTCGAGTCAACGGGAAAATTTACCAGCCGGGAAGATGCCGCGAAGCACCTGGCGGCGGGTGCCCGTAAGGTAATTATCACTGCTCCAGCCAAAAATGAGGACATTACGGTGGTCCTCGGGGTGAACGAAGGGAAATATGATCCCAAGCAGCACCACATCATTTCCAATGCCTCCTGTACGACTAACTGTTTAGCCCCGGTGGCCAAGGTCATCCACGAACAGTTTACCATTACCCGGGGCCTGATGACGACGATTCATTCTTACACTAATGATCAGCGGGTTCTGGATCTGGCCCACAAGGATTTGCGCCGAGCTAGAGCAGCCGCTCTGTCGATCATCCCTACCACCACCGGCGCGGCCAAAGCGGTCGGACTGGTTTTACCTGAGCTGAAGGGCAAGCTGAATGGTCTGGCGATGCGCGTCCCGACGCCGAACGTTTCCCTGGTCGACCTGGTCTGTGATGTCAGTAAATCGACTTCGGTGGAAGAAGTCAACGCAGCACTGAAAGCTGCTTCAGAAGGGCCGCTCAAGGGCATTCTGGGTTATACGGAAGAACCTTTGGTATCGCGCGACTTTAATGGTGATTCCCATTCGGGTATTGTGGATGCCCTATCGACGATGGTTATTGACGGGACCCTGGTTAAGGCGGTGGCCTGGTACGATAATGAATGGGGCTATTCCTGCCGCGTCCGGGATCTAGCGATCTATATCGCCAAGCAAGGGTGGTAAAGATATTAATTGGAGGTGTGCCTGGTGCAGACAACCAGTATACGAGACCTTGACGTCGCCGGCAAAAGAGTATTTGTGCGTGTTGATTTTAACGTGCCGGTTGATGATCAGAACGTTATAACCGATGATACCCGAATAAGGGCCGCCTTACCCACGATCATCTACCTTATGGAAAAAGGAGCGAAAGTCATCCTGGCCAGCCACTTCGGCCGGCCCAAAGGCGAGGTCAAGGAGAAATATCGCCTTGACCCCGTGGCCCGGCGGTTGTCCGAGCTATTGGGCAAGCCGGTGCGGAAGGCCAACGACTGCATCGGCGAAGAGCCGAAGCGAATGATCGCCGAGATGAAGCCGGGCGATGTGCTCCTGTTGGAAAATGTGCGGTTTCATCCTGGCGAGGAAAAAAACGATCCAGAGTTTGCGCGTCAATTAGCTGAACTGGCCGATGTCTATGTCAACGATGCTTTTGGTGCTGCCCACCGGGCCCACGCCTCGACGGCGGGGGTGGCGGAATTGCTTCCTGCGGCAGCAGGGTTTCTGATGGAAAAAGAAGTGGAAGCCTTGAGTCGGGTGATGTCTCATCCGGAACGGCCACTGTTGGCGATCATCGGGGGCGCTAAAGTCTCCGATAAGATTAAGCTGTTAGAAAACTTCCTGACTAAAGTTGATGGCCTGATCATCGGGGGCGGGATGGCGAATACCTTCCTGAAAGCCCAGGGTCGGGAAGTTGGCAAATCCCTGGTGGAAGATGAGCAGTTAGACTTTGCTCAGCGGCTGATGGAACAGGCCAGGCAGCGGGGAGTTGACCTGGTGTTGCCCGTTGATGTGGTGATCGCTGACCGAATGGCGGAGGATGCATTAACGCGGACCGTTTCCGTTGACGAGGTGCCAGCTGATTGGCTGATCCTGGACATTGGGCCGCAGTCGGTCAGGGAATTCACCCAGCAGATCAATCGTGCGCGCACCATCATCTGGAATGGTCCGATGGGTGTGTTTGAACTGGAGCCGTTTGCTAAGGGAACGGAAGGGGTGGCAAAAGCCCTGGCGGCAGCTAAGGCCACCACGGTGGTCGGCGGCGGAGACTCGGTAGCTGCCGTGGAGAAGGTAGGCGTGGCCGACCAGATTACCCACATCTCGACGGGTGGCGGCGCTTCCCTGGAGTTCCTGGAGGGACGCGAGCTGCCGGGCGTAGCTGCTCTGGCGGCCAAGTGAACAACCGACAGCAGTCTTTTTTGAGTACATGGGTGGTACTGGTCGGTACTACCCATGCCTTTGATTGGATGGGTAGATGGGGTGAAAAGAATGAGGAGGCCAGTTATCGCTGGTAACTGGAAGATGCACAAAACAATCGAGGAAGCCGTGGCTTTTGTTGAAGAGTTGAAGCCGTGGGTGCGGGATGTTTACGATGTGGATATCGTCGTTTGTCCTCCTTTTACTGCCTTGAGTTCGGTGAAGCGGGCCATTGCTGATAGCCAGATCAAGTTGGGGGGGCAGAACCTTCACTGGGAAAAGGAAGGGGCCTACACCGGTGAGATCTCAGCAGCGATGCTGGTTGATGCTGGCTGCGGCTACGTGATCATCGGTCACTCTGAACGGCGCCAGTATTTTGGGGAGACCGATGCCCTGGTTAATAAGAAGATCAAAGCTGCTCTTTTACATCAACTGGTGCCCATCGTGTGCGTCGGCGAAACGCTGGAGCAGCGAGAAGCGGGGGTGACCAGGACGATCTGTGACCGTCAGGTCAGACGGGCGCTGGTTGATCTAAAACCAGAGCAGGTGGCCAGCCTGGTGATTGCTTATGAACCGGTGTGGGCGATTGGGACCGGGCGGACGGCTACTGCGGCTGACGCCCAGGATGTAATCGCGTACATCCGCCAGGTCGTTGCGGATGTGGCTGGATCCGTGGCCGCAGAAGCAGTACGGATTCAGTACGGAGGCAGTGTCAGACCGGATAATATTGACGAGCTAATGGCGCAAGCCGATATTGATGGCGTGCTGGTGGGGGGAGCCAGCCTTAAACCAGATTCTTTTGGGTCGATTGTTAACTATAAGCGTAACTAGGAGGCTGCTGGTGTGAATAAAACGGGAAGACCGCTGCTGCTAATGATTTTAGACGGGTGGGGAGAAAGTTCTTCCCATCAAGGAAATGCCATTACGCTGGCCCAGATCCCTAATTACCACCGCTTGAAACAAGAGTATCCTTATACCACCTTAGAGGCCTCGGGCGAAGCGGTTGGCTTGCCCGGCGGTCAAATGGGCAACTCGGAAGTTGGTCATTTAAACATCGGGGCCGGCCGGGTGGTCTACCAGGAGTTGACCCGCATCGACCGGGCGATTAAAAGCGGTGAGTTTTTTGCCAACCCGGTCTTGATCGCGGCGATGGATCAGGTAGCCCAGAAAAAAACGGCTTTGCATTTAATGGGATTACTCTCGGATGGTGGTGTCCACAGCCATATTGAACACCTCTTCGCGCTGCTGAAAATGGCGAAAGAACGCGGTTTAACCCGGGTTTGGGTACACACCTTCCTGGATGGACGGGATGTGCCCCCCGCTAACGCCCAGGAATATATTGATGCTTTAGAGGCAAGAATGCGCACACTTGGTGTGGGAGCGATCGCCACGGTGATGGGTCGCTTCTACGCCATGGACCGGGACAAACGGTGGGAACGGGTGGAAAAAGCTTACGACGCGATGGTCCGGGGGCAGGGTGTTCATCAGGCGACTTTTGCCCAGGTCGCCGTCCAGCAATCGTACGAGCGACGGGTGACCGACGAGTTTGTGGAACCAACAGTGATTGTTGATGAGCAAGGTAAGCCACGGGCGACGGTGCAGGACGGTGATGCGATTATCTTTTTTAACTTTCGGGCCGACCGGGCCAGGGAAATCACGCGGGCGTTTGTTGACCGGGATTTTGACGGGTTTAAGCGCCAAAAATGGCCGCGGACCCACTATGTGTGTATGACCCAGTACGATGTGCAGATCCAGGCCCCGGTGGCTTTTCCTCCGCAGAACCTGGAAAACACCCTGGGCGAGGTTTTGGCCAAGCACGGGCTGAAACAACTGCGGATCGCGGAAACCGAAAAATATGCCCACGTCACGTTCTTTTTCAACGGCGGGGTGGAAGAGCCAAACCCGGGCGAAGACCGCATCCTCATTCCCTCACCAAAAGTAGCCACATATAATCTTAAGCCTGAGATGAGTGCCCTTGAGGTTACTGAACGGGTCATTCGAGAAATCGAGGCTGACCGCTATGATGTTATCATTTTAAATTACGCCAATCCCGACATGGTGGGACACACCGGGATATTAGACGCCGCGGTACAGGCGATTACGGTGGTCGACCAGTGTCTTGGCCAGGTTGTCGAAGCGGTGCTGGCCAGGGGAGGCAAGGTAATGATTACGGCTGACCACGGTAATGTTGAGGAAATGATTGACCCAAAAACAGGGCAGCCTCATACGGCCCATACCCTGGGGCGGGTGCCATTTATTCTGGTTGATCCTGAACGTCGTCAAGTTAAACTTAGGAGCGGCGCTCTGGAGGACATTGCACCAACAATCCTCCAGCTGCTGGGGATCCCCAAACCAGCCGAGATGACGGGTGAGTCGCTGATCATCGCGGGTTTGACCGAACAGCCGGCGGCAAAATAGTGAAAATTTTTTGTAGTAAACCAGTTAATTATAAAATTACATGGAAATGGAGTGACGCAGATGAGTACAATCGCAGATGTTTATGCGCGGGAGATTCTGGATTCGCGCGGCAATCCAACAATTGAGGTGGATGTTTACCTGGAGGACGGGACACTGGGTCGGGCCGCGATCCCATCTGGTGCTTCGACCGGCGCTTATGAAGCTGTCGAACTGCGTGACGATGATGCCGGGCGATATCTGGGCAAGGGAGTAACCAAGGCCGTGGATAACGTGAACACCGTTATTGCGCCGGAGTTGGTGGGATTGGATGCGCTGGACCAGGTGGGAATTGACCAACTCTTGATTGAACTGGATGGGACCCCCAACAAAGGCAAGCTGGGAGCCAACGCTATCCTGGGGGTTTCGCTGGCGGTGGCCAAAGCCGGCGCGAACTTCGTGGGCTTGCCCTTGTACCAGTACATTGGGGGGGTTAACGCCAAGGAATTGCCTGTGCCGATGATGAACATCCTCAATGGGGGGAAACACGCTGACAACAACGTTGACCTGCAAGAGTTTATGGTGGTCCCAGCCGGCGCGACGACGTTTGCCGAATCCCTGCGGATGGGGGTGGAGGTCTACCACCACCTGAAGAGTGTTTTGAAAAAGAAAGGTTTGAGCACCTCAGTGGGGGATGAAGGTGGGTTTGCTCCTAATCTTAAATCGAACGAAGAGGCCCTGGAAGTTATCGTTGAAGCGATTACTAAAGCGGGTTACAAGCCAGGGGAAGATATTTATCTGGCGATAGACGTTGCGGCGAACGAATTGTACAAAGAAGGTAAATATGTTCTGGCTGGGGCAGGGATCACCCGTACTGCGGACGAAATGATTGAATTCTACGCCCGTTTGGTTGACCAGTTCCCGATCGTCACCATTGAGGATGGGCTGGCGGAAGACGACTGGGAGGGGTGGAAGAAGCTTACTGAACGCCTCGGCAAGAAGATTCAACTGGTCGGTGATGATATTTTCGTGACCAATATGGAACGGCTGGGTAAGGGAATCGAACTGGGTGTTGCCAACAGTATCCTGATTAAAGTCAACCAGATTGGCACCCTGACCGAAACCCTGGACTGCATTGAGATGGCCAAACGCGCCGGCTATACCACCATTATTTCCCACCGCTCCGGGGAAACGGAAGACTCTACCATTGCAGACATCGCGGTGGCTACCAATGCCGGGCAGATTAAAACCGGCGCACCGTCGCGAACAGACCGGGTGGCCAAGTACAATCAGTTGCTGCGAATCGAGGAAGAACTCGATATGATCGCCCGGTTTAGAGGGCGGAAGGTTATCCATGGACACAGGTAGGATTAAAGTTTTAACTTCAGACCCGCCATGAATTCATGGCGGGTCGATTGACAGAAATGTAAGGGAGTGGATAAGACAGATGGATCTCAGCATATGGGCGCCGGTAGTGGGGTTGCTGGCCTTAATATTCGCTGCCTATTTGACGCGACGTATTGTTATACAGGACCCGGGCAATGCGCGGATGCGGGAGATCGCCGACGCTATTTATGAGGGAGCAATGGCCTTCCTCAAACGGCAATATCGTACCTTAAGTATTTTTGTCTTTATCGTTTTTGTAGCTCTGGCGTTGTTTCTCAATATCCAAACCGCGATCTGTTTTCTGGCGGGGGCTATCTGCTCAATGTTGGCGGGGTTTATTGGGATGAGCGTCGCTACCCGGGCCAATGTACGAACCGCTAACGCGGCCCAGCATTCACAGAATCGTGCTCTGAGTATTGCTTTTTCCGGTGGCACGGTGATGGGGATGTCCGTTGTTGGCCTCGGTCTCTTGGGTATTGGCGTACTCTGGTTAATCTTTCAGGATACCATGATTGTGAATGCCTTTGCGATGGGCGGTAGTTCAATTGCTCTCTTCGCGCGAACCGGAGGCGGAATTTATACCAAGGCGGCTGACGTGGGGGCGGATCTGGTCGGTAAGGTTGAAGCCGGCATTCCGGAGGACGACCCGCGTAATCCCGCGGTTATTGCGGACAACGTTGGTGATAACGTGGGTGATGTGGCTGGCATGGGTGCTGACCTGTTTGAATCGTATGTCGGCTCAATCATTGCCGCGATGGCAATTGGGGTGACTACTGTTTATGGATTAAAGGCGGTTATTCTGCCCCTGGTTTTAGCTTCGGCTGGAATTGTAGCCTCGATCTTGGCTACTTTCCTGGTGCGTGGTGACGAAAAAGCCAGCCCACAAAAAGCCCTGCGCAATGGGACTTTTGGCAGTTCGATTCTGGTAATCATTTTTACTTATTTTGCGTCCACCCAGCTACTTGGCGACCTGGGTGTTTTCTGGGCTACAACCGCTGGCCTGCTGGCCGGGACTGCGGTTGGGCTATTGACCGAGTACTATACTTCTGGCGACTACGGGCCGGTGAAAGAAATCGCCATGGCCTCACAAACCGGCCCGGCAACGACGATCATTACCGGTATCGCTGTAGGGATGATGAGTACTGCTCTGCCGATCTTAGTTATCGCAGCAGCAATTTTTGTGGCCTATCAGTTCGCGGGTTTGTACGGTATTGCCCTGGCGGCGGTCGGAATGCTGTCAACCACGGGTATGGTGGTGGCGGTTGATGCCTACGGACCAATTGCGGATAACGCCGGTGGGATCGCGGAAATGGCTGAGCTTGATCCGCATGTGCGGGAAATTACCGATCGGCTGGATTCGGTGGGGAACACTACAGCAGCCATTGGTAAGGGGTTTGCTATCGGTTCGGCTGCTCTGACCGCTTTGGCTTTGTTCTCGGCCTACACTGCGGTAGCCGGGCTGAGTGCCATTAACGTGATGGATTATCGGGTCATCATCGGATTGCTGATTGGCGGTATGCTTCCCTATTTTTTTCTGCCATGACCATGAGTGCCGTCGGTAGAGCGGCCTTCAAGATGATCGGAGAAGTACGGCGGCAGTTTAAGACCATCCCCGGCCTGGTGGAAGGTGAAGCCAGGCCTGATTATGCCCGCTGTGTTGATATCAGTACGGCGGCCGCTCTGCGGGAAATGCTTGTCCCCGGGGTCATGGCTGTTGTGGTCCCGCTGGTGGTTGGCTTTATGATTGGTAAGGAAGCTCTGGGCGGGTTGATCGTGGGGACTCTGGTGACAGGCGTTTTGGTAGCGATCCAGATGGCTAATTCTGGCGGTGCCTGGGATAACGCCAAGAAGTTTATCGAAAACGGTAACTATGGGGGCAAGGGCACCCCAGCCCATGCGGCGGCGGTGGTTGGGGATACCGTTGGTGACCCATTTAAGGATACCTCGGGCCCTTCTCTTAATATCTTGATCAAACTGATGAGTATTGTTTCCTTGGTCGCCGCTCCTTTATTTTGAAATGTTAAATTATGACGAATTGTGGTAAAATGTATATTAGTTTAAGCTTAAAGTAGCCAGCGATTTACGCTGGCTCTTTGATATTACAATAACGGGAGGTTATTAGCTGATGATGATGCGGGAAGAAGCACTACAGCTCTTAATGGAGCATGTGCACAACCAGAATTTATTAAAGCACATGTATGCATGTGAGGCGGTAATGCGTCGTTTGGCCCGTCATTTTGGGGAAGATGAGGAACTGTGGGGACTGGCGGGGCTCCTCCACGATATTGATTATGACCGGACTAAGGACGACCCCGAGCGACATAGTTTGCAAGGCGCAGCGATTCTAGCTGAGCACGGCTTTCCCGAGGTCCTGACTTATGCTGTCAAAACCCATAACGATCGGCATGGGCTGGTGCGGAAAAGTTTAATTGACAAGGCTCTATACGCGACTGACCCTGTAACGGGTCTGATTGTGGCCGGGGCGTTAATCCGTCCGGAGAAGAAACTGGCGGCGATTGATGTGCCGTTCTTGCTCAACCGGATGGCAGAGAAGTCTTTCGCTCGAGGGGCTAACCGCGAACAGATCAAATCATGCAGCGAGCTCGGCCTTTCTCTAGAGGAGTTTTTGGGTTTAGCTCTAGAGGCGATGCAGGGTATCGCCACCGAACTGGGCCTGTGAGATACACCGGCCTGACACAACATTTTTTGTCAGTTGTGTCTATATTTGATTTGTGCTAAAATATTAATATTTAAATAAAGTCAAAAATAATGACACATTCGGTGGGAGGATTTATTTGATGAAAACCTTGTTCTTGGTTTTGCAGGTTGTGTCCTCATTGGGATTGATCGCTACGGTGCTGCTTCAATCTGGTAAGAGTGCTGGGCTTTCCGGCACGATTGCTGGTGGGGCCGAAACGATTTTTGGCAAGAAGAAAGGGATCGATGACCTGCTCAACAAGATATCCACTGTGCTGGCGGTGGTTTTCTTGGTTCTAACACTGGCTGTTTCGTTGCTCTAGTTGATTAATTCTTGCTGAAGCGAACGGTGGACGGTCGTTCAGGGATGTGTTTGTTTAGTGTTCTGGGTGTCTGGTTAACCGAAAGAAACGTGATCGCGATGAAAGGTGCTGGAGCCTTGTCCAGCACCTTTTAAATAGCCAATTTTAACCTGCTGTGTGATGCTTACACAGTAGGTATTAAGGGAAGATTATTGATATAAAAATAAAAACTAATTCCCTCTAGCTGAGGGAATTAGCCGGGAGAGAGGTACGGAGATGTGACCAGAGAAGAGATCCTGGCCTATATGCGGAAAAGTACGTACAAACCGATGACAATAGAAGAATTGCTCGAAGTGCTGCCTATAAGAGACACTAAGAAGTTTCTAAAGCTCTTGGCTGAGATGGAAGTGGCGGGGGACGTGGTGCTAACCAGAACCGGCAAGTACGGCCTCCCAGAACGAATGAACCTGGTGGTCGGTCGGCTGCAGGGCCACGCGAAGGGATTTGCTTTCCTGCTGCCAGACCAACCGGGTCTAAGCGATGTCTACATTAAAGGAGAAGATTTGAACGGGGCGATGCATAACGACCGGGTGGTGGTGCGTTTATATACTGGCCTTCGCGAGGTCCGGCGGCCGGAAGGAGAAGTAATTCGTATCCTGGAACGGGCCAACACCAAAATTGTTGGCACGTTTGACGCAGGTAAATACGTCGGCTTTGTGGTGCCCGATGATCCCCGGATCGCTCATGACATTTTTATTCAGCCAGGTAATAAACAGCAGGCGAAAAGCGGTGACAAGGTAGTAGTAGAAATCACCCAGTGGCCGGGGAAGCGCCGCCTGCCGGAAGGGAAAATATGCGAGGTCCTCGGACCGAAGGGCGCGCCGGGGGTCGACATCCTGTCGATTATCCGCAAGTATGATTTGCCGGAGGCTTTCCCGCCGGAAGTTGAGCGGGAAGCGGCCAGGATTCCTGACCACGTTCGAGCCGAAGAAATGATCGGGCGGCGCGACCTGCGGGGGTTGAAGATGGTGACCATTGATGGAGAAGACGCCAAGGACCTGGATGATGCTGTCTCGCTGGAGATGTTGCCTAACGGCAATTATCATCTGGGCGTGCACATCGCTGACGTCAGCTACTATGTCAAGCCAGGAAGCGCCCTGGATAAGGAGGCCCTACGGCGAGGAACGAGCGTCTATCTGGTCGACCGGGTGGTGCCGATGCTGCCGCCTAAATTATCCAATGGAATCTGCAGCCTCAACCCACAGGTCGACCGACTGGCCATGTCAGTGTTCATGGAGATCGACCACACCCCACAAGTAGTTAAATATGAGATCGTCCCTTCCGTCATCCACATCAATGAGCGGATGACCTACACCAATGTTAAGCGGATCCTGGTTGATCAGGACCCGGAACTTCTCCAGCGTTACGATTATCTGGTAGATGACTTCCGGCATATGGAGGAATTATGCCGTCTCCTGCAACGGAGGCGAGTAGCCCGAGGCTCGATTGATTTTGATTTTCCCGAGAGCAAAGCGATCCTGGATGAATATGGAAAAACCCTGGAGATAGTTCGGTATCCGCGGTCAATTGCGGACCAGATCATTGAAGAATTCATGTTGATGGCCAATGAAGTGGTAGCCCAGCACCTCCATCGGCTCGGGGTACCGGCGCTTTACCGCGTCCACGAGCCACCGGCGTTGGATAAGATCGTTGAATTAAACGAGACCCTGCACGCCTTTGGATATCATATCAAGATCATTAACAATGAAGTGCATCCCCGGACGATCCAGGAGATCATCCAGAAAGTGGAGGGACGCCCGGAACAGCGGGTAGTGCAGACCCTGACCCTGCGCTCGATGAAGCACGCCCGTTATGCTGCTGAACCGTTAGGTCACTTCGGCCTGGCGGTTGGTGATTACACCCACTTCACCTCTCCGATCCGGCGCTATCCTGACCTGATCGTCCACCGAGTCTTAAAGGAAGTATTGCCGACTGGAAAGATAAGCGCCAGGAAGAAGGCGGCCCTGGCCAAATTGATGCCGGCTTATGCGGAACAGACTTCGGCTCGAGAATTAGTGGCGGAAGAGGTGGAGCGGGAAACGATCGAACTTAAGAAGGTCGAGTACATGCAGGGCTTTGTGGGAGAGGTTATGGAAGGGATCGTCTCCAGTGTCGTGCCCTTCGGCATGTTTGTGGAATTGGAAAATCTGGTCGAGGGGCTGGTCCACGTTTCCACCATGGCCGATGATTATTACCAGTTTATTGAGAAACCGCCGGCTTTGCTCGGCGAACACACCAAAAAGACATATAAGATCGGGGACCTGGTCAAGGTGAAACTGGTCCGCGTTGATGTTGAACAAAGACAGATTGATTTTGAGTTGGTGACTGAAGAGGGTACCGAGAGGGTTTGGCCGCGTGAGACGGTGGTTGAACTGGGCCCAGAACGAAAGAAGACGAAAAAAACGGGACAGAAAAAAACGAGTCAGGCCATGGGAGTAAATAAGGGGCGCGGAAGAGGTAAGAAGGAGAGTGTGCCCCTCCATGAGCAATCAAGCCCCGAGAGCTCTACAGCAGGAAAGATGCGCCGTGGTCGTAAGGGAACACGCCGCCGCAGCTGACTGGCTTGACGTGACTGATAATTATGCTATAATAAAATAGCAAACTCTGAGTACACGGAAAAGCTTTCCCGACAACGTCTTATGTGAATAAACCCTGGTTGTTTGGGCATAAGTGTTCAAGGGCCGCAGACAAGAGGGTTTATTTTTCGAGGTGAGTTCTATGCAGGCAGTTCCCAAAAAAGACGGGGTGAAGGTCGTGGCCGAGAACCGCCGGGCTAGACACGACTATTTTATCGAGGAAACTTATGAAGCTGGCCTGGTCTTGACCGGGACGGAGGTCAAATCTCTCCGGGCTGGAAAAGCGAATCTCAAAGACAGTTACGCGAAAGTGGAAGATGGGGAAGCGTTTCTGTATAATCTGCATATCAGTCCCTATGAACAGGGAAATCGGTTTAACCATGACCCGCTGCGAACGCGCAAGCTCCTGCTAAACAAGTCGGAGATCAACCGGCTTTTCGGAAAGACTCAGCAGCAGGGGTTAACTTTGGTCCCCCTGAAACTATATTTCAAGCGGGGACGGGCGAAGCTGGAATTAGCCCTGGCCCGCGGGAAAAAACTGCACGATAAACGTGAGGATATTGCTGAACGTGATGCCCGCCGGGAGATCCAGCGCGCAATACGAGATCGCGAAAGGGCCTAATTAAAATGAATTTAATCATGGGGGCGTACTGGTTTCGACGGGGGAAGTGGTGGCAAGAGTAGCGAGTCGGGGTTCCATCTGCCCGTAATACGGTGGAAAAAGTTATAACTGCCAAACAAGATTTAGCTCTGGCTGCTTAATGCAGCCACGTTCTACCTGAGTTCCTCCTGCGGCTTGGGATAGGGCGTCGACTAGCAGGATACCGCAGGGCCAATTCTCGGAGGTTCTGACGGGAAACGCATCGAGATAGCGCCAGCGAAGCCTGTCGGTGGGCGCCGTCTGGGGCGAAAGCCAAAACACCTGACTGCACTCGGAGAAGCTCTTGTGGCCATTCTTTCGGACAGGGGTTCGACTCCCCTCGCCTCCACCATTGAAATAACCGTGAAGCCTTGAGAATCAAGGGGTTTGGAGACTTTGAGAAAATCAGGTAGAAGCAGAACAGGCTCCCTAAATCCCTTGAAGTAACTGGAGTTCCTTGTAAGCCCAGTGCGAAGTCGGTGCGAATTTTTCAGTGCCGGTGCGAATTTTTCAGTGCGAAAATCACGGCCAGGCAGGATAAGAGTTGCCTGGCTTTTTTCCTGTACAGGCGCCTTCTGAAATTAAACTCACCAAAGGTGCTGATGGCTGTTTTAGTTCGAAATCCAACTACCTCCCAGGTGTTCCGGTCACGTTCATCTTTCAGCTGATTATCGATTTGTTCCAGCGCCCAGGTGAATATCTGTTTGCAGACTTGCTGGCACAGTTCGTGGGTGCCTTTTTCAAGCTCATAAAATTTTTTGCACTCACTAATTATTTTAACCAAACCGCTAACAAAAAGAAGGACTGCCCCTACTATGTGGCGAATATTTAACATGATGAGACCTCACGCTCCTTACATTTTGTTGGGGGTGTTTTCTTGTGTGCGAGGTCTCATTTCTTTTTTCAGGAGGCTGATTCCTTCCCAGTACCTACTGAAATTTTACACGGTCACGCATAAAAACTGCTTGCAAAATTTTCTGTTTTGCATATAATACAACCAGGAGAAGAAATAACTTCCCAACTGCAAAAAAATGTTCAAAACTCCGGCGCCGGGATTTACCTGGCGCTTTTGTTTTTTCAGGGGTGATTTTTTGATCTACGCAGCGACAGGCATCAAAGAACTGGACGAAGAATTGGAACGCATGTACGGGGCAAAAATAATCTACTACCGCCAGGCATTTATGGAACCCGAAATCGGCAAAGACGGCGACATCGCGATAATTTCCCCACGGCTCCAGGGAGAAGACCGGGACTTAGTACAGGTGATATATACGGTGCGGAAGAAAAACGTCCGGGTCATCCTGCTGACAGGCGGCGACGAAGAGTTGGCCGCGAAGTGCGTGGCGTTCGGTGTGTACGACATCCTAGGCGGCAGCAGCGTTGACCTGTATGAACTGAAAGAAGTCATCGACAACCCGAGGCGGTTCGGCGACCTGGACGTTGAGCCGCAGGTCACATTTCAGAAAGCGGACGCGCGTCCGCAGGATGAAAGGCAGAGCATGCTGGGCAGGCTGAAAGGCAAAATTTTCAACAGGCCGGCAAAACCCGAAAAGAAAAACCGGGCAAAAACAAAGAAATCAACCTTTCATCTGAAAAACCTGTTCCGCAGAAGCAGGGAAGATCCCGTAGAAGTTAAATGGATGCTGTTAGGAGAACAGGACGCGCTGACTGGTTTGCTCAAACGCGAAGCGGCCGCGCAGTACCCGGACTGCCAGGCGGCCATGTTCTGCGACCTGGACGGCTTCAAAAAAGTGAACGACACCTACGGCCACGCCGTCGGCGACCGGGTGCTGGCTGAATTTGCCCGTACGTTGAAAAAGTGCGTCAGGGCAGACGACCCGGTGGTCCGCTGGGGCGGGGACGAGTTTGTCGTGCTGTTTTCGACATTGGAAGAAGCCGAGCGCACGGCCGGGAGGGTCAAAAGCACCTGGGAAAACAATATGGTCGCCAGGCAGTACAATGTTTCGGTGAGCATTGGTTTGGGAGAAGGGCCGGGCCCGCTGGAAGCGGCAGCGGCAGCCGACCGGGAGATGTACCGCGTAAAGCACGGCGGGCAGCCGGCGGCGGAGGCCCGGGTCGCGGTGGTCAGCCAGGATGCGCTGATCTGTAACGATTGTTGAGAGAGGAAGGTGTTTGCGGTGCAGAAAAAAGACGGCAGAAGCCCAAAAACAAAAGGCACCTGCGCCGAGCGGGAAATCGCGAAAATACTCGGCGGTCAGCGAATACCGTTAAGCGGTTCCGCTGGCGAACTAAAAGGCGACTTAACCGTGCCCGGCCTGGGGCTGAGGGAAGTGAAACGACGCAAAGATAGTTTCAAAGAGTTATACAAGTGGCTGGAAGGCCGGGACTTTCTGGCATTAAGGGCAGACCGCAAACCCTGGCTGATTGTCCTGCCTGCAGAAAAACTGAAGGAGTTGATTCATGATGTATGAGCAGCAAAAAACCGGCAACCCTGTCATGAGTATGCTGATATGGATGTTCACCACTGGCTGGCCGGTCGGGTTGGGCGTGTTTTTGCTCGGTATAACTAAAGCAAGCACTCTGGGCTGGACGCTGCTGTGGATAAGCATAATCGGCGGGTACACATTTAAATACTGGGGTTACATCACCGGCCGCGCGGAACTCGGCCCGCAGGCATTTGCGGTTGATTATATCATCGCGTCCATTTGCCGCCACTGGCTGATACCGTTGTCCATCACCATCGCCTATCTCTTTACTGATGGTTTGCATATCGTGCGCGACCCGGACACGGGCATGATGCTGATCGGCTTTTTAACAGGGGCCGGTATCTGCGCCGACATCTTCTGGTGGCAGAAGAAGCGCCAGGAGATCGGGCAGCGCATATTAATGGCCCATCAGAACCAAAACCAGCAAAAACCGGCTTTGCAGAAACCGACTTTTTGCGAAGTGTACCGCCCGCCCCGCGATCCGAACGCTTTAAACCAGGTGGTTGGTTTAGACGAAGCCAAAACGCTGATGGTGGAAGCGGTGCATTTGATTTTAAACACCGAAGAAGGCCAGAAGATGAAAGCCTACGGACTGACCCCGCCGAAAGGGATTCTTCTCTACGGCCCGCCGGGGACCGGGAAGACGTCGTTTGCCAGGGCGACCGCCGCGTACTTCGGTTTGCCGTTCATCGTGGTCAACGCTTCAGCGGTCTGCGGCAGTTTGGTCGGGCAGACAGAGCATAACGTCCGGACGGTATTCAACCTGGCGAAACAAATCGCTCCCTGCATAGTCTTCTGGGACGAGATCGACGCGGTGGGTAAGATGAGGACCGGGGGAGACAGCAACACACCTTCCCAGCTGGCGCTAAACGTTCTGCTGACTGAACTGGACGGCTTCCAACCGTTGAACAGAGTCGTCTTCATCGCCGCGACCAACCGCCGGGATATTCTGGACCAGGCCCTGCTGCGCCCGGGAAGGTTTGACCGGCACATCTACGTCGACCTGCCTGATTATCCGGCCAGACAGAAACTGTTCAGGATGTATTTATCCCGACGCCCGGTCCAAATGGCCCAGGAAGATGTTGACTGCCTTGCAAAGATAACCGAAGGCAGGTCGCCGGCTGAAATTGCCGCTGCCGTTACCGAAGCCGCCAGGCTTGCGTACAGGGAAAATCAGCCGGTGACACGACGGCATGTGGAAGAAGTGCTGCGCGGAGAGGAAGGAAAAGTATGATTCTCAAGTTTACTTTACCAAATTTTTGCCAAACATTTTTGTTATGATCAGAATGTCAAAACATTACATTTAGCCGAAGGAGAATATTATGGCCAAGACACGAAGCCGTTATATGCCAAAACTAACTGTTCAATTAATGTTATTCATCCTTTTGACCTGTTTTCTGATCGTAACGAAGCCGATCACAGCATTAGCCGCCAATCAAGTGAACTTCACTATCGGTTCCCGGCAGTATACAGTAAATGGGCAGCGTTTCAACATGGATGTGGCTCCCTATATTAAAAATGGACGCACTTTCCTACCAGTCAGGTATGTGGCCACAGCCCTGGGCATCCCTGAATCTGGGATTATCTGGGACAATAAGGAGCGGGCTGTTAAACTGGTTACGTCTGAGTTAGAAGCAACTCTCTTCATAGGGAAAAAAGAGATGCTCCTGAAGAAAAGTCAAGCCACCCAGTCAGGGAGTTTTTCTGTTGTTACCATGGATGTATCGCCTGAGATTACCAATGATCGAACAATGCTGCCATTACGCTGGATTGCTGAGGTGTTTGGTGTTCAAGTCGACTGGGAAGCCAGCACCAGTACCGTTTATCTTTCTACTTTGCCGGACGAGTCATCCGATGTTTCCAATCCACAACTCCTGGCCGTGGTTACAGGCTCAGTGGTGAACATCCGTAGCGGGCCAGATCTCACAGCTGACATCATAACCACCGTGAAACAGGGTACCACCTTAACCATTTGTGGTCAGGAAGGCGACTGGTACCAGATAATTTATTCAGGGAAAAAAGGCTATATCGCCGCCTCCCTGGTTTCTATCCAAAAACCAGTTCAACCGTCGCGGGGCAGTTCGGGCAGTGATAATGGAACCTCAACATCTGCCATTAAAGGGAAATTAATTGTCATTGACCCCGGCCACGGAGGCACTGACCCCGGCGCAATTGGTGTTACTGGGCTGAAAGAAAAAGATTTTAATCTTGATGTCGCCTTACGGCTTTCCCAGCTATTGAACAGATTGGGAGCAAAAGTGGTTATGACCAGAACCGAGGATGTCTATATCCCGTTAGAAGAACGGCCGGCTGTGGCTAATAAGCTGGGAGCTGACGTTTTCGTGAGTATTCACGCGAATGCCAGCACCAACCCGCAAGCTAACGGCACAACTACTTACTACCATGTCAATACCACCGATTCATTACCGGCATCACTAAGCAAAGCAAGTGCTCAACTGGCTGAATGCGTTCAACAGGCCCTGGTGCAGACACTTCAATTAAATGATCAAGGAAGCAAAACTGACCCGGGGAAAGGATTTGTAGTCCTCAGGGAAAGCCAGGTGCCGGCAATCTTAATTGAAGCAGCATTTTTGTCCAATAAGTCTGATGAAGCCTTGTTGAAAAAAGATGATTTTCGGGAAAAAGTCGCGGAAGGGATCATGACGGGGTTGATCGAGTATTTTTCAGAATCCAGAAGCTCAAAGTAGTTCGTATGGAGTCGGCATAAAAACCCACCTTAAACTGTTTGGCTGGAAACCTAACAGTTTAAGGTGGGTTAATTTTCTCTGTTTTTCTTATCCAGGTTTTTAGTCTTGTCCCAAATGTTCACAGCAAACCGTTCCCCTTCAGGGATGATCCGGGTTTTCTTTTGCAGCCGGACAATCTTCTCCAGGTACCGCTTCCTAAAGTGGTTGTCCTTGGCCCCCGAGATAAACTCTGTGGCCTGGACCCTGCCTTCGGCATCCTGGACGGTCATCACAGCATGGTGCTTAAGCCCGAGGTCAACAGCACAGATATGGGTGTACGGGTCTTGCATCAACTCCATTGTCGGACGCAAATCCTGTTTCTTTTGCAGGAAGATAGGGATATGTGCCTCCCAACCAGACCTTTTTTCTCACCAGTGTAGGAGAACCTGCGGCATATCCAGCAGGGATTATCCACGGCTGCGCCAGGGCCACTTTACGGTAAACATATGAAGTACAGGTGGTCAGAAAACAGGTACGTACTGGATACCTGACCGACCAGATTGACCGCTCCCAATACCTAAAACTATGGTTTTGTAGAGTGTCCCACTCCCTTGGCTAACTGATAGACAATAAACTGATTCAAACTTACCTTTTCTTCTCGAGCTTTTTCGGCCAGAACGCGGTGGAGGGATTTGGGCATTCTGACTCGCAATTGACCGGAATAATCATCGTCTGCAAACGGTTCTGGTATAGGCCGTCCCAGTTCAAGGGCGGTCTCGATCCAACAATTTTTCGCGTCGATTAGGTTCTTAATTGCTTCCTCGGCTGTTTCACCATCGGACATACATCCGGGGAGAAGCGGAATTTCAGCAAACCAACCGCCGCCTTCTTCTTCGGTAAGCTGTCTGAGTTTTATTTCATAGTTCAGGTTTAAGTAGTAATTCAAATCTTTCATTCTGATTCACTTCCTTCCTGGAGTTTCTTCAAGGCTTTTATCGCTTCTTTGACATATACGGCTTTAATTGGCCGGTCGTAAGGAATGGTAATAAGTTCAGGCAGATCTGGATGGTAGTAGTTGTAATGGCTGGAGCCTTTGCTGGGTTGCCTGCATTCAAAGCCGTAGCGTCTGAGAAGTTTGTCCAGTTCGTCAAAGTTAACTTTTTTGGGGTTGCGGACAATTTTGGCGTATAGTTTATCAAACTTTGTCATGGGTTGACCACCGTCCTGGTTATATGGTATCAAATATGGAACCATAGGTCAAGAACAACAGATAATTCTGCTGTGCCTATTCGGTTGTCTGTTGGTTAATTCAGCCGCCAGAAATTCCTGGCGGCGGTATAATGGAGGTGGTGGCGAATGAATGCAGAAAAACCATTTAACCGCCCGCAGGAAGCCCTGGTGTTCGTGCTGAACGCCGCGGTAAGCGCGAACAGAATTTACGGTATCAGCCTGAACGAAGCGCTGAGCAGGGCGCTGCTCTGGGCCAATATAAGCCAGAAAACAGGTGAATACTGGATACCCGATCTGGACAGCCGCTTTCAGTACATCAAGCGGAAGGAAAAACTGGTCGCAGCGAAGAAATGCGTCAAATGCGGCAGGGCGCTGGGGGTCGATTATGCCCGTAAAATCTGTCCGGATTGTTTGGACAGGTGCCGCATGAGAAACAGGAAAGAAAGGAGAACCAACCGTGTCGGAGAAGAAGCAGTACCTGCTGTCTGACGGAGCAATAACCCTTCGGCGGTACTTCAGCCTCAAGCATGATCCGGAACTGTTTCTGGTCGTGTGGGAATCAAACTCTGACCCGGAACGGGAAATCCAGGTCGGGCTGTGCGCGTACAAAAACAGGGTGGCGCAGGTGGACATACCCCAGGACACTCCGGGGGATGACG
>JABLXP010000011.1 GCA_013178045.1 Bacillota bacterium | reverse complement strand
AAAAAGAAGTAAGTGGCCTGGTCAAAAAAGCGATGGAACGTGCACAGAAAGCATTCTATGGAGTCGGTATGGAAACATTGAGAAACGTTACGGCAAAAAACATAGGAAAGGTAACCCCATTGTTTAGAATATTGCGTTCCATCCAGCATGAGGGCTTGATTACGCAATAAAATGGCTGTCAAGGGCCGTCAGAGACGGGGAGCGAAGCGACCTTGCCCTTGACAGCCCAGAAAAAACACCCTATTGCTAAACGGGCGGGCAAAGCCTGACCGTCTGCCTCCCGGCGAGGGCGGGGGTGCGGGGGCGGCGCCCCCGCTAATCCAAAGAGGGGAATTTTTTAATTAAAAAATCCTACAACAAGTTGACACCGTCTTTACTTACAACAACCTTGCCAAGTCCCTGATTTTTCAGTATAATATTCACCGTAATAAGGAACACCATAAGGTGGAGGTGCCTTACCTTATTCATGATCGGCGCCCGTAGCTCAGCTGGATAGAGTGATGGACTTCGAATCCAGAGGTCGCAGGTTCGAATCCTGCCGGGCGCGCCAGCCTTAATTATCAAGGCTTGAAAGATACTGAACAAGATCCGTAGGACTTATCATGGGTGAGTCCAAAGGATTTAGGCTTCTTATAAGTGTTTCCAGAGATTGAAGGGACCTTGACAGAACGTGAAGATTTTTGTATAATATCTCTTGTCATTGCTCTGGTTAAGTTAAAGCTTATTGGGGCGTAGCCAAGTCGGTAAGGCACGGGACTTTGACTCCCGCATTCGTAGGTTCGAGTCCTGCCGCCCCAGCCAATTTAGTAAATCTGGTGTGAAGGAGCTTATTCCGGCACACCTTTTTTGTTTCCAGGAAATGATAAAACCCCAGGATTATATGGTTAATTTTCCTGTTTGCTTAGTCTTGACACCGATTGATAATTTTGTTAGTATAATCCTTGCGGCAGATGAGTAGGTACCTGGGAACGAGATTACTCGTCATAACTCGCATTGGGTCTAAACTGGCGGGAGTGGCGGAATTGGCAGACGCACCAGACTTAGGATCTGGCGGGAAACCGTGGGGGTTCAAGTCCCTTCTCCCGCACCAGCTCGAAATTTAGTCTACTATGATGATAAATAACAACCATTATCTTGCGGAAGTAGCTCAGTGGTAGAGCATCGCCTTGCCAAGGCGAGGGTCGCGGGTTCGAATCCCGTTTTCCGCTCCACTTTTAGACATAGTGGCTGCCCAGAGGGGGGCGGCTTTTCCTTTATTCTTTTTAGTTAGCAGAAGGAAATAATGAATGATTGTAGAATAACTGTAAAAAACAGTTATTTTTTCGAAACTGGCTGGAAAAACTATGGTGGTACGATTCATTTACTTCTGTCATAAAATAAACCAAGAACAAGGGGGAGCATAAATGAAAACAACCGTGGAAAGAATACAGAAGAATCAGGTGGCCTTAGAAGTTGAAGTAGATGAAGCGAAATTAGAGCAGGCACTGGAGCAAGCTTACCGAAAAGTAGTGAAGAAAGTCAATATTCCGGGTTTTCGCAAAGGTAAGGTGCCGCGACCGATTCTGGAGGCTAGACTTGGCAAAGAAGTCCTGTATGAGGATGCGATAGAACTTATTATCCCGGAAGCCTATTCCCAGGCGGTTAAAGAAGCGGCGATCGACCCGGTTGACCAGCCCGACATCAGCATTGTCCAGCTTGAATCAGGCCGGCCTTTTATTTTTAAGGCGACAGTGACTGTTAAGCCGGAAGTTGAATTGGGGCAGTATAAGGAGATCGAAGCCGAGAAACTAGACATTGCGGTTACTGATGAGGATGTGCAAAATTACCTCGAGAGACTGCAACAGCGGCATGCCAAGCTGGTCGCTTTAGAAGAAGGGACGGTTGAAAAGGGCGATCAGGTGACAATTGATTTTGTCGGGACAATCAATGGTGAACCTTTTGCGGGCGGAAAGGCTAATGAATATAATCTGGAAATTGGTTCGGGGACATTTATTCCTGGGTTTGAGGAACAGCTAATCGGGGCAGCCATCGGGGAAGAAAGAGAGGTCAAGGCGACTTTTCCCACGGATTATTACGTTCAGGATCTGGCCGGCCAGGATGCGGTATTCCAGGTGACGGTCAAA
Organism: Bacillota bacterium; assembly: GCA_013178045.1. Lineage (NCBI taxonomy): Bacteria > Bacillati > Bacillota > Bacillota bacterium. Next base: position 48,831 of record JABLXP010000011.1, on the reverse strand, counting down.
GGAATTAAGCGCAAGGAACTGAGTCCAATTGACGATGAGTTTGCCAAGGATGTCAGCGAGTTTTCCACCCTGGAAGAACTCAAGGCCGATGTGGCTAAATCCTTGCAGCAGGGGGCAGAAGCCAGGGCCAAGCGGGCGTATGAGGAAGAAGTGGTTCGCAAGGTGGTTGAAGCAGCTCAGGTGGACATTCCAACGGTGATGATTGACCAGAAAGCAGAGAGCATGGTCGATGAGTTTGGCCAGCGCCTGCGTTTTCAAGGGATCTCGCTGGAACAGTACCTGCAGTTTTCCGATTTGACCAGAGAACAGTTGAAGCAGCAGTTCTGGGCACAGGCCGAACAGGCGGTTAAAACAAATCTGGTGCTTGAACAGATTGCGAAAGTTGAGCAGATCGAAGTATCTGATGAAGACTTCGAACGAGAGGTAGTTCAGATGGCCGAACAGTATCAACGTGACCCGGTGGAAATGCGCAAAACCATGCTGGGGATCCGGGATTCACTTGATTATAGGATCAAATTGGACAAAGTCGTTAAGTTTTTAGTAGAGCAAAGCAAGTCCGTTGTTAAACCGGTAACAATTGAAGGTTTGACCAAAGCAACCGAAGAAGAAAAGGAGATCGAGGCGGGGGCTACCGAATAGAAAAATAGATTAAGAAGTATATTTAACTTCGGACAACGATAGATTTATAGTAATAAATTCAAACTTGAAGTCACTTTTCAGGTGCAAAGGCAGGTGTTTCAAACATGTCATATTTAATTCCAATGGTTGTTGAACAGACTAACCGGGGAGAAAGAGCGTACGATATCTATTCCAGGCTTTTAAAGGACCGGATCATCTTTTTGGGCAGTCCAATTGATGACCATGTAGCTAATTTGGTAATCGCGCAGATGTTGTTTTTAGAAGCGGAAGATCCGGACAAAGATATCCAGCTCTACATTAACAGTCCGGGCGGCTCCATCACCGCCGGGATGGCGATTTATGACACCATGCAGTATGTTCGTTGCGATGTAGCCACGATTTGTGTTGGCTTAGCGGCGAGTATGGGAGCATTTTTGCTCGCGGCTGGAACGAAAGGTAAGCGGTTGGCTTTGGCCAATGCTGAAGTAATGATCCACCAACCACTTGGTGGTACCCAGGGCCAGGCAACTGATATTGAGATTCATGCCAGACGGATCGTGAGAATTAAAGAACGATTAAATCGGATCTTGGCAGAAAGAACAGGGCAACCCTTAGAGAGGATCGAAAAGGATACTGAGAGAGATTTCTTCATGTCGGCAGAAGAAGCGAAAAAATATGGAATTATTGACGAGGTGATGGTCTCGAGGGTTTCTAAAAGTAAAGTTTAGGGCAGAGAGGTGATAACATGTATAAATTTGGTGACGAAAAAAGCCAGCTCAAGTGTTCGTTCTGTGGAAAGCTCCAGGATCAGGTCAAAAAACTCGTTGCCGGGCTAGGTGTGTATATTTGTGATGAATGCATCGAGCTATGCAACGAGATCATCGAAGAAGAATTAAACGAAGAGGTAAGTTTTGAACTCGGTGATATTCCCAAACCGCGTGAGATTAAAGAGATCCTCGACCAGTACGTAATTGGCCAGGAAAAAGCTAAGAAGTCGCTGGCAGTCGCGGTTTATAACCACTATAAGCGTATCAACCTGGGGATGAAAATTGACGACGTTGAGCTGCAAAAAAGCAACATTGTGATGCTTGGCCCAACTGGTAGCGGAAAGACTCTCCTTGCCCAGACTCTAGCGAAAATTCTCAATGTACCATTTGCCATCGCTGACGCTACGTCTTTAACGGAAGCGGGTTATGTTGGGGAAGATGTAGAGAATATCTTGCTCAAGTTAATCCAGGCCGCCGACTATGACGTGGAAAAAGCAGAAAAAGGGATTGTGTATATTGATGAGATCGATAAAATAGCCCGTAAGTCGGAGAATCCTTCAATAACGCGCGACGTTTCCGGCGAGGGTGTGCAGCAGGCGTTGCTGAAAATTCTGGAGGGAACAGTAGCCAGTGTGCCGCCCCAGGGTGGACGAAAGCACCCCCATCAGGAATTCATTCAGTTGGATACCACCAACATTCTTTTCATCTGTGGTGGTGCCTTTGACGGCATCGAGAAAATTATTCAGAACCGGATCGGACAAAAGGGGTTAGGTTTTGGGGCAGAAATTCAGTCCAAGGGTGAAAAGAAAATCGGGGAGATCCTGGAACAAATCCTCCCGGTCGATCTCCTGAAGTACGGCTTAATTCCCGAGTTTGTTGGGCGTTTGCCGATTATCGTTACCCTGGATGCCCTGGATGAGTCGGCTTTGATTCGGATCTTGACTGAGCCCAGAAATGCTCTGGTCAAACAATACCAGAAGCTGTTTGAGCTTGATGGAGTTCAGCTAGAGTTTAAAGAAGATGCTCTGGTTGCGGTGGCAAAAGAGGCAATCAAACGGAACACTGGAGCCAGAGGCTTGCGGGCAATTTTTGAAGACATTATGCTAGATGTCATGTATAACATTCCTTCACGTAGCGATGTAACCAAGTGTGTTATCACGAAGGAAGTTATTTTGAAGAAGGAAGAACCGCTTTTAGTGACGGTCGAGCGGAAGAAAAAGAAAGAAGAATCGGCTTAGGTGGATATCAAGAAGGATATTCAAAAGCAGGCTAAACGGCCTGCTTTTTAACTCCCCCCAATCGATTAAAAATGGCGCGCCTGGTAATACTAACAAAGGTAAAAGGTAGTGAACCCAAACAGTGGGGGGAGTGTGAAGAAGATGGATTTTTTAAGCGGTGTTGGTGGTTTTCTGACTTTTATTCAGATCTTTTTTGGGATTATTATCGGTCTATATTTTTGGAATCTCTTGAAAAGTCAGCAAGGTAACCGGGTAGCTGTGCAGCGTGAGTCTCAGAAGGAAATGGATAAACTCCAGAAGATGCGGCAGATTTCCTTAACAGAACCCCTCTCAGAAAAAACCCGTCCCAGCAAGTTTGAGGAAATCATTGGGCAGGAAGAGGGACTGAAAGCATTGAGGGCGGCTCTCTGTGGCCCTAATCCGCAGCATGTGATTATCTATGGACCCCCGGGCGTAGGTAAGACGGCGGCAGCACGCCTGGTTCTGGAGGAAGCCAAGAATAATCCCTTTTCACCGTTTGGTGAAGAGGCCAAATTTGTGGAGATTGACGCGACAACCGCCAGATTTGACGAAAGAGGAATTGCCGATCCTTTGATTGGTTCCGTGCATGACCCGATCTATCAAGGGGCTGGTCCACTCGGCATGGCGGGGATTCCCCAGCCCAAGCCGGGGGCGGTAACGAAAGCCCACGGCGGGATGCTTTTCATCGATGAAATCGGTGAGTTACACCCTGTGCAAATGAATAAACTTCTTAAAGTTTTGGAAGACCGAAAGGTTTTTCTGGAAAGTGCCTACTACAGTTCGGAGGACACGAATATTCCGAGCCATATTCATGATATCTTTCAGAATGGTTTGCCAGCGGATTTTAGAATGGTGGGGGCGACTACCCGGATGCCGCAGGAGATTCCTCCGGCGATTCGATCCCGCTGTTTGGAGGTATTCTTTCGGGCCCTGTTACCCGACGAGATCGGCCTGATTGCGGCGAATGCGGCTAAGAAGATTGACTTTTGCTTGGGCCAAGAAGCGATCAATGTAATCAAGAAATATGCAACCAATGGCCGGGAGGCAGTCAACATTGTCCAGATTGCGGCGGGGTTGGCGATCACCCGCGGAAGTCGAACCATTTGCGTCGACGAGGTGGAGTGGGTGGTCAACAGCGGCCAGTATTCACCCCGGCCGGAAAAGAAGATTCCTCAACAGCCGCAGGTTGGACTCGTCAATGGGCTGGCGGTGTACGGGCCAAATTTAGGGACACTGGTTGAGGTTGAAGTCAGTGCTATTCCAACTGTGAAAGGGACCGGTCGTGTCACTGTCACCGGGATGATCGAGGAAGAAGAACTGGGCGGACCAGGGAAAACTGTCCGGCGGAAGAGCATGGCCAAGGGTTCGGTTGAGAACGTAATTACCGTTTTAAGACGGTATCTGGAAGTAGACCCCCGAAATTATGACATTCACGTCAACTTTCCCGGGGGAGTGCCGATTGATGGACCATCAGCCGGGGTTACCATTGCTACGGCGATTTGTTCTGCTATTCTGAATAAACCAGTAGACAATCGTTTGGCCATGACGGGTGAGGTCTCTGTGCGGGGAAACATTAAACCAATTGGCGGGGTGGTCGCGAAAATCGAGGCCGCTCGTCAGGCCGGGGTAAGACGGGTGATTATACCGAAAGAAAACTGGCAGGAGATGTTCAAAGGGTACAAGGAAATCGAGGTTATTCCAGTAGAACGGTTGGATGAAGTTTTAGAGTTGGCCTTGTTGCCGGCTGAGAAGAATACCGAACTGGATCTCTTGCCGACTAATGTGGAGTTTCTTAGTGCTTCTCAGTTATAGCATCGTTTAAATATGTAAATATATTTTTGCTGTTGCTCAAACAATTGTGGGTTGGGATTTAACCAGCCCTGTATTATTTATTCTCGGTGAATGCTGCGTCCAATAACTCCCAGGACCGAAGTTGCAGGAATGGTAAGGCCATAGTAGAATATAGTTACTAGTATTCACGAAAAAAGAATTATGATGAGACGAAGGAGGTGCACACCAAGATGATCGAGGAGCGCAGTGAAAGCACCATGACACGCCAGTTACCACTTCTTCCTCTCAGGGGGATCTTGGTATTTCCATATATGGTGATTCATCTTGATGTGGGGCGAGAAAAATCAGTCAACGCGATCGAAGAGGCGATGATTCAGGCGCGCGAGATATTTCTAGTTACCCAAAAGGAGGCGCAGACCGATGACCCGCAGGAAGAAGACATTTACCGAATCGGCACGATTGCCGAAATAAAGCAATTGTTGAAACTACCGGGCGGGACGATTCGGGTTCTCGTTGAGGGATTGTCCCGAGCAGAGATTGTTCGGTACGTTGCCTACGAGCCTTATATAAAAGTGGAAGTGAGAGAATACTCGGAAGAACAGCCCAAGACCTCAGAAATTGAAGCCCTGATGCGAAGCCTGGTCTACCAGTTCGAGCAATATGTGAAGATGAGTAAAAAAATCCCGCCGGAAACCGTTGTATCTGTGATTTCGCTGGAAGAACCGGGACGGTTGGCTGATATTATCGCTTCGCACCTGGCTCTCCGTATTGCTGACAAACAGATGATCCTGGAGGCACTTGATGTTAAGCGGAGACTAGAGGCTCTGTGCGAAATCCTGGCTAAGGAAATGGAGATCCTGGAACTCGAACGGAAAATTAACATCCGCGTGCGAAAGCAGATGGAGAAGACCCAGAAAGAGTATTACCTTCGCGAGCAGATGAAGGCAATCCAGAAGGAACTAGGAGAAAAAGACGAACGAGTTGCTGAGGGAGAGGAACTGCGCGAAAAGATCGCCAAAGCAGAGTTTCCCAAAGAAGTAGAAGAAAAAGCCCTCAAAGAAGTCGAACGCCTGGAAAAGATGCCGCCGATGGTGGCGGAAGCCGTGGTAGTACGTAACTATCTGGATTGGCTACTGAGCTTACCCTGGCAAAAGGAAACCCGCGATCGTTTGAACCTGGACGTAGCAGAAAAGATCTTGGATGAAGATCATTACGGACTGAAGAAGCCTAAAGAAAGAATATTGGAGTATTTGGCTATTCGTAAACTGGCGAATAAAATGAAGGGGCCAATCATTTGTTTTGTGGGCCCACCCGGGGTCGGAAAAACATCGCTGGCTAAATCAATTGCGCGAGCCCTGGAAAGAAAATTCGTCCGTATGTCACTTGGCGGCGTGCGCGATGAGGCGGAAATCCGCGGCCATCGACGGACATACGTTGGGGCGATGCCCGGTCGAATCATTCAGGGGATCAGACAGGCGGGTTCACGTAATCCGGTTTTTTTGCTTGACGAAATTGACAAGATGAGTATGGACTTCCGAGGTGACCCTTCGGCAGCTTTGTTAGAAGTTTTAGATCCGGAACAGAACCATACATTCAGTGACCATTACATTGAAGTTCCCTTCGATCTGTCGAGGGTGATGTTTATTACTACCGCCAATTCTCAATACAATATACCACGTCCACTCCTGGACCGGATGGAGCTCATTTACCTTTCCGGCTATACGGAGGAAGAAAAGGTCCGGATTGGAACGAACTACTTATTGCCGAAGCAACTCAAGGAACACGGGCTAAAACCAGAACAGATCACTTTGTCGGAAAATGTCTTCCGCAAAATTATCCGGGAGTATACTCGCGAAGCCGGGGTACGTAATTTGGAAAGGGAAATTGCGGCAATCTGCCGGAAGGCTGCCCGTCAAATCGTTAAAGACAAGCAGAAAAAGGTTAAGGTAACGGTCCAAAACCTGGAACAATATCTGGGGATACCCCGTTATCGTTATGGTGTTGCCGAGAAGGATAGCCAGGTTGGTGTGGCTACTGGTTTGGCTTGGACCGAAAGCGGCGGGGATGTGATGGCAATTGAGGTAGCTTTGCTGCGCGGGAAAGGACAGCTGACCATGACGGGTAAACTGGGTGAAGTAATGAAGGAATCCGCTCAAGCCAGTTTTAGTTATGTCAGGTCCAAAGCGACTGAGCTGGGTATCGATGAGAAGTTCCACGAAAACTATGATATTCATATCCATGTGCCGGAAGGTGCAATTCCGAAAGATGGCCCATCAGCAGGGATAACCATGGCAACAGCACTGGCTTCAGCCTTAAGCAACCGGCGAGTCAGACCAGATCTGGCGATGACAGGCGAGATTACCCTCCGGGGCCGGGTGTTGCCGGTTGGCGGTATTAAAGAAAAGGTTCTGGCGGCACACCGTGCCGGTATAAAAACTATTCTGCTGCCCCGTGACAATAAAAAGGATCTTGAGGAAATCCCGGTTAATGTTAAACGTAAGTTGCAGTTTGTCTTGGTTGAGCATATGGACGAAGTTTTAGCCAGAGCACTAGAGGAGACTGGTACCAATGAAAATCAAGTCGGCTGAATTTGTGGCTTGTGCCGTTAATCCACAACAATACCCCACCAGCCAGCTTCCAGAACTGGCCTTGGTGGGGCGTTCTAATGTGGGTAAGTCATCCTTAATTAACCGGTTTACCAATCGGCGGTCATTAGCCCGCACCAGTAGCACCCCGGGCAAGACCCAAACGCTTAATTTTTACTTAATCAATGGCCTTTGGTATTTTGTCGACTTACCTGGATACGGTTATGCCCGGGTTGATCCGGGAACAAAAGCCCGCTGGGAGAAGATGATTACCAGCTATTTGACCAAGCGGCCTAATTTACGCGGTGTGCTGCAACTCATTGACTTGCGACACCCGCCAAGTCGGGAGGACCAACAGATGTTTGAATGGTTAGTCCATTATCAGCTTCCACGGATTATTGTCGCCACCAAGGCCGATAAACTTTCACGTGGACGCTGGCTCCAGCACGTCAAGATACTGCGGCAGAACCTGGGTTTATCGGAGCAGGAGGAAGTTGTTGTGTTCTCGGCGGAAACGGGACTCGGCGTCGAGGAGTTGGGTCAGCGAATCGAGCAATTAATAAGTAATAAGTAAGGGGTATGTTCTTTAAGGAACACTTCCCTTAGTTTTGCCGAGCCAATTTGTTCTATTTAGCAGACTCCCGCGTATTATTTACTGTATTGGTCGCTGTGCTGATTTTTTGCCGTCAACCAGCTTGAAGTGCTACTAGAAAGAAGTTTGTTCAATGGAGGAAGTTTGGCTTCGGCCAGCACCATGCCCAGCAGAATTAGACCGCAGCCGACCAGACTTCTCATGGTTAAGACTTCGCCAGCTAGGTAATAAGCGAAGATGGCTGAGAAAACGGGCTCCATCGAAAAAACAATCGCGGTTCGGGTAGCGGTGGTAAACTTTTGCATGGTGTTTTGAATCAAGAAGGCCAAGGAAGTGGCCGGGATAGCCGTAATCAACCAGGCCATCCAGACGTTTTGCGCAATCCGCTCAGGCCAGGTTTCAAAGAAGGTAGCACATAGTCCAGACAGAACGGCGACCGTGGCAATTTGTACGACGGCTAGAGCAACGGTATCCAAGTTGGGCGCGTATCGACCAACAGTCACGATGTGTAGGGCGAAACCAAAAGCACACAGCAGAACCAGTCCGTCACCCACATTTATTTGCCAAGTATCCCCCAGAGATAGCAAGCCCAAGCCAGTAGTGGCGCTGATCACACCCAGGGTGGTTGGCCATGCCGGCATCTGGCGCGTGATTACTGTCATTATCATCGGGACGATCACAACCGAAAGACCAGTGATAAAACCAGCATTTGATGCTGTTGTGTAAACAAGTCCAAAGGTTTGAAACCCGTAGCCCGCGAACAGGAAGACGCCAATTAAAATCCCTGCTCTGAGAGTGCGGCGGTTTAAAGCCTTAACTCGCGAAGGGTAGATGGCGGCCAAGCATACTGCGGCAATCAAAAAACGCACGGCCAGGAAACTGAAGGTTGGGATGTACGGTAAAGCGTTTTTTACCGTAACAAAAGTGGCGCCCCAGATGGCGGTAACTCCCAGCAGACAGAGATCCGCAGTCAGGGGAGAGAATCTCGAATTATTCATCATCTTTTCCTTTCTTGAATCGATAATTTCCATCTTATTGTTTCATATAGGCAGCCGGTCAGTCAAGCCATGGGTAAAATAGGGGCAAACAAAGTTGAGGGGGTGTTTAATTGAAAAGGGTGGGTTTGTTGAGGACCCCGATTAATGATTTTTATGAGGTTATTAATCCCGTTAAAATTACGGTTGGGTTAATCACCGCTGCTTGCGCGTTAGCAGCTGGGCTGATACTGGCCATTGCTTATCTGCTCATCAAGGGAGGGGGGGACTATAACCTGAGTGCCTACTTTCTTGCCTTAGGAACTCTCAGCCCTATCCTGGGAGGATTTGTTGCCGGCAGAGGTATTCTGACAAATTGGCACAATGGATTTCTGGTCGGGTTATTTTTAGGTCTGGCTTTTCTCTGGTTGTTGTCGGTGATAGCGCCGAGGCTGCTGACCATTGCTGAGATGCTTATCGTTGTCGGTTATTGCGGTTTGCTCTCAACCATTGGCGCGATTGCGGCCGGTCAGCTGGACCCCGGCTACCTTTCCAACAAAAAAACTGGCGAGGGCAAAGAGCTCGGGGATAACTCGTGAGTAATAAAAAAGGCATCCTTATGGTTTTAGAAGAGTACGGAATAAGCCAAAAATGTATTGTGTTTTAAGAATTGAATGGTGCAAAAAGTGGACCAAGGGCCAGCTCAATAACAGAAATTGGTATATCCGAGTTGACAAAAGTCAATATTATGCCTAAAATTTTATTAGTTTAGGCTATTATAAGATTTAAAGGGTATAAAGACAAAAACAATGAAGGTAGGAGTAGATTCCTGGCCCCGACAGAGAGGGAAGCCCCTGGCTGAAAGGCTTCTTGCGGGTAGGCGGGAATTGAACGTCAACTGGAGTAAGAAGGTCGAACCTGGTAGGCTTTCTCGGGTCAGCCCGTTACAGCCCAAGAGTGCATATCCCCAGGCTGGGGGTATGAATAAAGGTGGTACCACGGAAGAGGCTCCTTTCGTCCTTTTTGGACAAAGGAGTTTTTGATCTTTTTTCATGATTATCTTGGAAAGGAGCGATTCAATGTCAAAGGGACCAACAATTTCTACAACGTATGATCCTAAACAGGTGGAACAGAAGTGGTATCAATTCTGGTTAGACAAAAACTTTTTTCGGGCTGAGGTTAAACCGGACTGCGAGCCGTTTACGATTGTTATGCCGCCGCCCAATGTAACTGGTTCGCTGCACCTGGGACATGCTCTGGATAACACGATGCAGGACATTCTGATCCGTTTCAAGCGGATGCAGGGGTATAATGCCCTGTGGGTGCCGGGAACCGACCACGCAGGGATTGCTACCCAGGCCAGGGTCGAGGAGCAGCTGGCTTCTGAAGGCTTGAGCAAGTATGATCTGGGGAGAGAGAAATTCCTGGAGCGGGTTTGGGATTGGAAACACCAGTATGGCAACCGGATCACTAATCAACTAAAGACTCTGGGCGCATCCTGCGATTGGTCGCGCGAGCGGTTTACCATGGACGAGGGTTGCTCCCGGGCGGTACAGGAGGTCTTTATCCGGCTGTATGAGCAGGGCCTGATTTACCGAGGTGATTATATTATCAACTGGTGCCCCAAGTGTCAGACGACTATATCAGACATTGAGGTCGAGCACGAGGACAAGCTCGGACATTTATATTACATAAAATACCCGTTGAAAGACCGGGACGAGTTCATTACTGTGGCGACGACCCGACCGGAAACGATGCTTGGTGATACCGCGGTCGCAGTTCACCCTGAGGATGACCGCTACCGGGAGCTGATTGGCCAAACAGTGATTCTGCCGCTGATGAACCGGGAGATTCCCATTATTGCCGACCCCTTTGTGGAAAAAGAGTTCGGAACGGGTGCCGTCAAAGTGACCCCGGCCCATGATCCCGATGATTTTGAAATGGGCCTGCGTCATCAGTTGCCGCAGGTGGTAGTCATTAACAAACAGGGGCAGATGAATGAAAATGCCGGCCGCTATGCGGGACTGGACCGGGACGAGTGCCGCCGTCAGGTTACCCATGACTTGGAACAGCTTGGGTTGCTGGTGAAAGTCGAGGAACACCAGCACGCCGTTGGACAGTGCTACCGGTGTGATACGGTGGTGGAGCGCCTGGTTTCCAAGCAGTGGTTCGTGAAAATGAAGCCGCTGGCTGAACCAGCCATGCGGGTGGTCAGGGAAGGGCGGATTCGCTTTGTGCCGGAACGGTTCACCAAAATCTACCTGGGTTGGTTGGAGAATATTAGAGACTGGTGTATTTCCCGTCAACTGTGGTGGGGGCACCGGATCCCGGTCTGGTACTGTCAGGACTGTGGTGAGATTATTTGTGCCAAAGAAGAGCCCACCTGCTGCCCCAACTGTCAAGGCAAGCATCTGAAGCAGGATCCCGATGTGCTGGATACCTGGTTCAGTTCGGGTCTGTGGCCATTTTCGACCCTGGGCTGGCCGGATCAGACCCCGGAGCTTGAGCATTTCTACCCGACGTCAGTGCTGGTTACGGGTCGCGATATCATTTTTTTCTGGGTTGCCCGGATGATCTTTATGGCCCTGGCGTTTATGAACGATGTACCTTTCCGGAAGGTACTGATCCACGGTCTGATCCTGGATGCACAGGGCCGCAAGATGAGCAAGTCTTTGGGGAACGGAGTTGACCCGATCGAAGTTATTGACCATTACGGGGCTGATACCCTCCGCTTCATGCTGGTGACGGGAAACACGCCCGGGAATGATGTTCGTTTCCACTTCGAGCGTTTGGAACAGACACGTAATTTTGCCAATAAAATCTGGAATGCGGCGCGTTTCGTCATCATGAACTTGACTGACTTTGACCCGGCCAGGAAACCCGACCAGTTGGCTCTGGCGGATCAGTGGATTCTCAGTCGTTACCATCGAACCGTGGCGGAAGTAACCAGCTTCCTGGAGGCTTTTGAACTAGGTGAGGCTGCGCGGGCTCTTTACGAGTTCATTTGGAATGAATACTGCGACTGGTATATTGAGCTAGTTAAGCCGCGTCTCTATGGCCGGGAAACCGCAGAGTCGAAGGCTGCTGCCCAACATGTTTTGTACACAGTCCTGCTGGGGACGATGAAACTGCTGCATCCGTTTATGCCTTTTATTACCGAAGAGATCTACCAGCACCTGCCCCACCAGGAGGAAAGCGTGATGATTTCATCCTGGCCGCAGGCACTACCGGAGCAGATTAATGTGACCGCGGAAGCGGACATGAATCTGATTATGGAAGTGATCCGAGCTATCCGTAACCTGCGGGCTGAACTCAACCTCCCGCCGGGTCGCCAGGCCGAGGTGATCCTGGTTACCGAGGAAGCGGACCTTCACCGGGTACTGGAAACGGGGCGTCCGTACATTGTCAACCTGGCTAACGCCAGCCAGGTTGAGATTCAACACCACTTCTCGACCAAACCGGCCCAGGCCATGACGGCCCTCGTTGATCGCGTGGAGATCTATATGCCGCTCAAGGGTTTGATTGACTTGAATAAAGAGATCGAACGCCTGGAGAAAGAAGTGGTGACTCTGGAGCAGGAACTGGAGCGGGTAAATGTTAAACTAGCTAACGCCGGTTTCCTGGCCAAAGCCCCGGCGGCGGTAGTGGAGAAAGAAAGAGAGAAGCAACGGGAGTTTCAAAAGAAAAAAGAGGCGATCCTGGCCAGATTGGCCATGTTGCGGCCGTAGAACAACAGCTGCATCTCTGCGAGCGGATAATAACCTATCCCCGCTAGATGTTTTAGCTAAATCTGTTGACGAACATGGTCATACTAGACGGGAGGCAACTGCTTTTGGATTATCAAGAAGCCCTGGCTTATTTAAAGCAGCTGAATAAATTTGGTATGAACCTAGGGCTGCGCCGGATTGAGCGTTTACTCGAGCTTCTCGGCCAACCCCACCGGCAATTGCGCGTGATCCATGTGGCCGGCACAAATGGCAAGGGTTCAACCTGTGCCATGATCAGCCAGATCCTGCAGGCCGGGGGTTATCGAGTTGGTTTGTATACTTCCCCTCACCTGCACAGTTATACGGAGCGGATCCGATTGGATGGGCAGCCGGTCAAGGAGGCTGATTTTGCCCGGTTGCTTACCACCATCCAGCCACTGGTGGACCAGATTTTGGCCGAGGGTTACGACCACCCGACGGAGTTTGAGGTTTTGACTGCCGCCGGTTTGCTGTTTTTTTGTCAAGAAAGGGTTGATCTGGCGGTTATTGAGGTTGGCCTGGGCGGGCTCCTTGATTCAACGAATGTAGTCAAACCCCTGGTTAGTGTAATTACCAATGTCTCGTTTGACCACCTGGATCAACTGGGAACAACATTGCCAGAAATTGCCCAGGCCAAGGCGGGCATTATTAAACCTGGGGTACCGGTGGTGGCCGCGGCTGACCAGGTGGAGGTATTGCGGGTGATCGAAAAAAAATGCGCCGCCCAACGGGCTCCCCTGATTCGAATTGGGCAAGACGTTCGGTGGGTAGGTGTGGCCAGCTCAATTAAGGGGCAAACTTTTAATGTGTCAGGACGAGAATTCAATTACGATAATCTTTTTATTCGGCTCCTGGGTAAACACCAGCTTGTCAACGCGACTACCGCGGTTACAGTAGCTCATCTGTTGAATCAGCAAAACATTACCATACCCGAACCAGCGATCCGGCGAGGGTTAGCCGAGGCTACCTGGCCGGGTCGTTTGGAGATCATCAGAACTCACCCCTGGCTGGTGGTGGACGGTGCGCACAATCAGGCCGGTGCTGAAACTCTGGCTGTTAGTTTGCAGGAATATTTTGCTTACACCAAACTGATTCTCGTCATTGGTATGCTTGATGATAAGGAACGAGACAAGGTGTTAGCGATCCTGGGCCCGTTGGCGGACACGGTGGTGGTTACTCGGCCGCCCAGTACGCGAGCGGTAGAGTGGCAGACATTGGGCAGTCTGGCCCGGCGGTACACTGAGCAGATTTATTTAGAAGAAAATGTTGAGAAAGCGGTGCGGCTTGCGCTGCAACTGGCAGGTCCTGACGATCTGGTTTGTTTTACCGGCTCACTCTATTTGATCGCAGAAATCAGAGCGTTACTCCTGAGGGGAGGCAATATGGAGCCCAGTGATAATTAGAATTAACATAGATTTAACATCGGACAGGAATACAGTATGCTATAATAACACTGGTAATAAAGTGATCAGCCACTTCTCTAGGAGGGGTTTAACTTGGGATGGAACTTAAAACCGAAAGAAGATAAGTTTTATGAACTTTTTCGTGATAGCTCGGAAATTGTTTGTTCAGGAGCAACGGTCTTGCTGGACGCGATGGATGAATACGAGCGCATGCCGGAAAAGCTAGTGGAGATCAATCGACTCGAAGATGAGGGGGATAGCGTCATTCAGACGATTCTGGATAAACTGAATCAGACCTTTCTTACTCCCTTTGACCGGGAGGACATTTACACTTTAGCCAGAGAGCTTGACCGTATCCTGGACCATATTCACGGTACCATTGAGAAGATGGTTCTCTATAGAACCGGGCGGCCAACGTCTGATGTTCGGGAATTGGCTGCGGTGTTGCTTAAAGCAACGGAAGAGATCAAGCAGGTTATTTTAAAACTTGAGGATCTCAAAGCGAATTACGATCAGGTCTTACAAAGGTGTGAAATGATTAAACAGTTTGAGAATAAGGGGGATCACCTCTATCGGCTGGGTGTGGCTACTCTCTTCGACCAGGTTAAAGACCCGATTGAAGTGATTAAGTGGAAAGAAGTCTACGAGCACCTGGAGACTGCCCTTGATCACTGTGAAGACGTGGCGAACTTGCTCAAAGGAGTGGCGCTGAAATATGCTTAGCGGTGTTGGCGTGATTCTGGTCATAATAATTTTTCTCGCCCTGCTTTTTGACTACATCAACGGATTTCACGACACCGCTAACGCGATAGCTACTTCTGTTTCCACCAAGGCGATGTCACCGCGTACAGCGGTGACAATGGCAGCGATCTTAAACTTTGTGGGTGCCTTGAGCGGTACCGAAGTGGCGAAAGCAATTGGCAAAGGTATTGTGGAACCCCAACTGGTTACACCTGATGTTTTGGTGGCGGCAATGTTGGGGGCCATCTTCTGGAACATTTTTACCTGGCTGCTTGGTATTCCCAGCAGCTCTTCCCATGCCCTGATCGGCGGGACGGTCGGGGCGGTGGTAGCCGGTCACGGTTTTGGGGCTTTAAATCTTAAGGGCCTCACGAAAATTATTGAGTCTTTGATCTTTTCCCCGATTATCGGTCTGATCAGCGGTTTTCTGGTCATGACGTTCCTGTTCTGGCTGGTTGGCCGGTTGTCTCCGGCTAAGGTTAACCACTTCTTTCGGAAACTTCAGATCTTATCGGCAGCGATGATGTCTTTTTCCCACGGCTCAAATGACGCCCAGAAATCGATGGGTATCATTACCATGGCTTTGGTCAGCGCTGGCGTGCTCAGTGACTTCCGAGTTCCTTTTTGGGTTATTGTCAGTTGCGCGACCGCGATGGCTCTGGGGACTGCAGCAGGGGGCTGGCGGATTATCAAGACCATGGGGGGAAAAATCTTTAAATTGGAGCCAATTAATGGTTTCGCTGCGGACTTAAACTCATCGCTGGTGATCTTGACCGCCACCCACTTCGGCGCTCCGGTCAGTACCACCCACGTTGTGTCTTCTTCAATTATGGGTGTGGGTACGGCTAAGCGGATGAAAGCCGTCCGCTGGGGAACGGCAAAAACAATTGTAACAGCGTGGGTTTTGACTATTCCTTTAAGCGCATTGGTGTCGGCAATTATACACTATCTGACGGGGTTTTTTTTCTAACCTGAATGGTTTTTATAGGAGAAACATGGTTTTCAGTGAAGCGTGTTTACATTAAACCCTGTAAGAGTCTTGGGATGTTCCCAGGGCTTTCGCTATTTTTTTGCAAAAAATTGTGAAACAAGGAAAATTAGAAGGTTTTTTCTCGGCTAAAGTAGTATATATATAAATTTAAATTTTCCTAATCTTTAGGATGAATGACTAAAAAAAGGAGGGAACCTATTGAAAACCCTGAAAATACCAGAAGCGACAATTATACGCCTTTCTGTTTATTCACGCTTTTTAGCTCAGGTTGAACGAAAAGGCATCGTGACGATATCATCAGGTGAAATTGCAAAAGGAGTGGGTGTTGGGTCAGCCCAGGTACGCAAAGATCTAGCCTACTTTGGCGAATTTGGTACCCGGGGTGTAGGATATAATGTTTCTGAACTTTATGGTCATTTGATGAAGATCCTTGGTCTGACTACCCAATGGAATGTGGTGATCGTTGGTGCCGGTAAACTTGGTTCGGCTCTGGCAATGTACGGCGGATTCCTCGAGCGTGGTTTCAAGGTGGTGGGGATCTTTGATAATGACCCCAAGAAGATTGGTCAAAAATTAGCGGACGTGGAGATCATGGGTGTAGACCGACTCCGCGAAGTGGTAAGCAAGCAGAACGCGCATATTGGCATCATCACGGTTCCAGCGGATGAAGCCCAGGAGACAGCAAATGAACTGGTAGCGGCTAATGTGCGGGCGATCTTAAACTTCTCGCCCCGGGTATTAAATGTTCCTGATGATGTGGTTATCCGCCACGTGGATCTTTCAGTTAATCTCGAAATCTTAAGTTTCTACCTTGGCTACCAAAGGAACAGGTAAGTTTAACGGGCTTGTTGATTGATAACGTCTTCTGCTCGGAAGGCGTTATTTGTCATAGATATTTACCCCTCAGTAGTGCTAGAGAATAGGATTAGGGGCGTGGGGAAAGATAAGCATTAGATTTTTGCACTCCTAATCTAACATCAGACAGGAGGCAAGAAGGATGAGCTACAAGAATTATAAAAGTCCCTGGGTATTGTTGATACTTTTTGTTGTTGGTGGCATTGTTGGGACCTGGTTAGGTGAGACTTTTGGAAAACTCCTCCCCAACTGGACCATTCTCAAACAGAGCGAAACTATTGGTTTGCCCTCAGTGACCCTTGACCTCAACGTGTTGAAAATTACCTTCGGGTTTTTGTTGAAATTGAATATTATGACGGTTTTAGGCTTTGTGTTAGCCTTTGTAGTCTACCGTCGCCTTTAGGAGATTGAAAAAAGTGAAGATCATATTAGCTTCAGCATCACCCAGACGGGCACAACTAATGGAACAATTAGGTATAAATTTTCGGATTATGGTCAGTGAAGTTGATGAGCAGATTACCCCGGGCCAGTCACCAGAAACTTTGGTCCAGGAACTGGCTCGGCGGAAAGCTGAGGCTGTTGCCCTGGGAGAAGACGAGGGCCTGGTGATTGCCGCGGATACCCTGGTTATTTCTGATGGGCATATTTTTGGTAAACCAACCTCGCCAGATGAGGCGGTGGCTATGCTTCAGCAGTTAAGCGGTAAAAGCCATACCGTGGTGACTGGTGTGGCGGTAGTTAATGCAGCGACTGGTGAAGTTCTGACCGGGGCGGAAAAAACGGAAGTATATTTTCGTCCCTTGACCGAGGAAGAAATTTGGGCTTATGTACGGTCCGGTGAACCGCTCGATAAAGCAGGCGCTTACGGGATTCAAGGCCTGGGCTCTCTACTGGTGAGCCGGATTGAAGGGTGTTTCTTTAATGTGGTTGGGTTGCCGCTAGCGAAACTGGCCGAGATGTTGCGACACTTTGGGGTGGATTTGCTTAATCGTCCGAACTAGTTGGGGGATGTAGGGGGTTATCCAGTATGATAAGGGAAATGGAGTACCGCTATACACTGAAAGACCTGCCAGCAAACTGTCGACCGCGGGAGCGGCTGGCCCAGTATGGGCCACAATCTTTATCCAATAGTGAATTACTGGCGATTTTGTTACGGACTGGCACCCCGACCGAAACGGTCCTCGAATTAGCTAATCAACTCCTGGCCCAACCAAAAGGTTTACGCTTTCTCGCCGAGGCGAGCGTCGAGGAGCTGAGTGCGTATCGCGGAATCGGGTTGGCCAAGGCGACGCAGATTAAGGCGGCGGTTGAATTGGGACGCCGTGTCGCCTCGGTATCGCCGGAGATCCGACCTGTCATTAAATCGCCTCAGGATGTTAGCCTCCTGGTGATGGACGATATGCGCTTCCTGGATCGCGAGCATTTTCGCACGATTGCTTTAAACAGCAAGAATCAGGTGGTCGGGATTGATACAATTTCTATAGGAAGTCTTAACTCATCCCTGGTCCATCCCCGGGAACTATTTCGTACGGTGATCAGCCGCTCTGCGGCGGCGATTGTGCTTGTGCATAATCACCCCAGTGGGGACCCGTCCCCCAGCCGAGAAGACCTGGAGGTGACCAGACGCATCGTGGAGGTAGGTAAGCTTTTGGGCGTCGAGGTGCTCGACCATATCATTATTGGCGATGGTTGCTTTATTAGCCTGAAAGAGAAGGGAATTATTAGTTGACAAATATTGGTCCGGATAACCTATTCCATATGCGTTGATATATTTAATAAAGTTCAATATAATTAGTTGGGAAGGAGTTGGACCAATGATATTTGCTAAAGATCTCGGCATAGATTTAGGTACGGCCAATACCCTGGTGCACTTACGCGGGAAAGGAATTATTCTCAGGGAACCGTCAGTAGTGGCAATTCAGCGGGATACCGGCCAGGTACTGGCAGTGGGCGAAGAAGCGAAGGAAATGATTGGGCGGACGCCAGGCAACATAGTCGCGATTAGACCGATGAAGGATGGTGTAATCGCAGACTTTGATGTTACTCAGTCCATGCTCAGACACTTTATTACCAAGGCTTTAAAAAAACGAAGTTTTATATTTCGGCCGCGGGTGATTGTCAGCGTGCCTTCAGGAGTTACAGCGGTCGAGGAAAGAGCCGTCCGGGAGGCGGCTCTGCAGGCTGGAGCGAAGGAGGCTTATTTAATCGAGGAACCGATGGCGGCGGCTATTGGCGCCGGTCTTCCCGTACATGAACCAACGGGCAATATGATCGTAGATATTGGGGGTGGGACGACGGAAGTTGCAGTTATTTCCCTGGGGGGGATCGTGAACAGCAAGTCGATCCGCATCGCCGGAGATGAAATGGATGAAGAAATCATTAATCATTTGAAAAAGTACTACAATCTTTTAATCGGTGAACGGACGGCGGAAGATATCAAGATTAAAATCGGTTCGGCTGTTTGGGATGGTCAGCTCGAAACTTACGAAGTTCGTGGTCGGGACCTGGTCACTGGCTTACCGAAGACGGTGCAGATTACAGCCGAGGAAATTCAGAAAGCCCTGGCCGAGCCGGTGGGAGCCATTATCGAGGCGATCAAGATCTGTCTGGAAAAAACCCCCCCTGAGCTCGCGGCTGATATTATGGACCGAGGCATTGTGATGGCCGGTGGTGGTTCCCTCCTGCGTGGCCTGGATCAGGTGGTCGCTGAGGAAACCGGGATGCCCGTGCATATCGCCGAGGAACCGCTCTCGGCGGTAGCCCTGGGGACCGGTAAGGTTTTGGAAAACATCGATTTTTTGAAGCGCGTGTTAATTAACCCCAAGAAAGTTAGTTAGAAGGGCGTGAAAAATTTGAGCCGGGCGCATTGGTCTAAAGCGGTAGTGATCATCGTACTGATTGTGGGTGGATTGCTGGCGATGATGAGATATACTGCCGTAGATCGGCCAGGAGTCGCCGCCTTAAGTAATTTTGTTCGAGGTGCATTTACCCCGCTGCAAGGCGGGGTTAGTGCGGTTATTCGGGGTGTTAACAACCTGACGGGAATATTTATCAGTAAAGAAAAGTTGAAACAACAAAACGATGCGCTAATCGCCGAAAATAATCAATTGCGCCTCGAGAACAACCGGTTACGTGAAGAACAACAGGAATTAAAGCGCTTACGAGATTTGCTGGGGTTTAAAGAGTCCAACGCCGCTCAGTACGAGCTTCTGGCAGCGAGAGTGATTGCCCGCAGCCCCTCCAACTGGTACAGCACCTTAACCATTAACCGGGGAGCCCGGGACGGATTGACCAAAAATATGGTCGTTATAACGGGGGCGGGATTGGTGGGGCGAATTAATGCGGTCAGCCAGAATACAGCGGAAGTCCTGCTTATCACTGATGGTGAGGGAGCCGTTGGCGCAGTTGTTCTCATGCAGGACACGCGAACCCCGGGTATTGTTGAGGGTGCCGGGGATGGGCTTTTGCAGATTAAACACATTGCTTATGATGAACCGCTGGAGGTTGGTCATACAGTCATTACTTCTGGCTTGAGCGAGATTTTTCCCGGCGGCTTGCCGATTGGGACGGTTGTGGAGGTAGGCCGAGAGGCGGAGCCGAGCGGCCTCTTGAAATATGCTCTGGTGCGGCCCAACGTCAATTTTAATCACCTGGAAGAGGTCTTTGTTCTCAAACGGGAACTGAGATCCAGAGCGGTACCATAATGTGTTGGAAACCAATATTGCCAACAAATGTCGCCGAAGATGGGGTGTACCGATTGCTTTATTTCAGGTTATTTTTCCTGGTGTTTTGCAGCATACTTCTCCAATCGACTGTTTTTGAAGTGATTGAAATTGGTGGAGTCAAGCCTGATTTAGTTTTAATCTGGGTTATCCTGATGAGCTTGCTCCGGGGTTCGCGTTGGGGAGCGGTTTTTGGGGCCCTTTCGGGAATACTGCTGGATATCCTGGCTGGTCGACACGTGGGGCTCAACGCATTGGCGCTGTTCTTAACCGGGCTGGTGGCTGGTCAACTGGAGGGGAAGGTCTTTAAAGAGAATTATCTGGTACCGATAGGCGCGGTGTTCGTTGGTACCATTTTTCATGCCCTGTTGATGGCTTTGCTCGGTTGGATGGCCGGATTACATCTGTTTGTGGCTGGCTGGCTGCGCAGTCTCATCCTTTACTCAGCGGTTTACAATACGGTTCTGGTTCCCTTTGTGTACGGAAAATTCTATCGGTTCTGCGCGAACGGGATGTTCAGAGCGAAGCAGTAATTGATAGAGGGTCGGTACCCCAAAGCTGGTAGCGACAGATCGGAATGGTTTTATTGTATAGGGGTGGGACACATGATTACCAAGCAGATCGAACATCGACTAAAAGTATACTGGATAATGGTTATCATCGTGTTCAGCGTGATGCTTTTGCGCCTGGCCATGTTACAACTTGTCCAGACCAGCCGGTGGAAAATGCAGTCGGAGGACAACCGCATCCGCATGATCGCGGTTCATGCCCCACGGGGTGAAATTCTCGACCGTAACGGCCAGGTTCTGGCCAAGAGTCGCCTGGTTTACACGGTATATTTGACTAACCTGGGGACCAAGGAGCAAGAAGGGGTCATTAACCGTCTGGTTGAGGTGCTGCAGGACCCGCAAATTACTGTGGATTCAATTAAGGAGCAGTTGAAAAGCCCTAAACTGCGACCGTATGAGCCGTTAGTAATTAAACGAAATATCGACTGGCAAACCATGGTCCGGCTTGAAGAACGCCGACAGGAATTGACCGGGGTCTATATTGATGTTGAACCAGTGCGTTATTACCCGGGAACGAGCGCGGTGGGAGAAACTCTGGCCGGTCACTTATTGGGCTACGTCCGGGAGATCAGTGCCAAAGAACTGGAGGCGATGCCCGATGGTGAATACCAGATGGGAGACATGATTGGCAAAGATGGGCTGGAAAAGACATATGAATCTTACCTGCGTGGAAAAGACGGGGCACGTCAGGTGGAAGTGGATGTAAAGGGTCGCCGAGTAAAAGATTTACCTACCCTGGCGGCGGTCCCTGGCAATAATCTGGTCTTGACCCTGGACGCAAAGCTGCAGGAAACCCTGGAGAAAAGCATGGATGAGACCCTGGCCCGGGTACAGAAAAAGTATCCTAAAGCCAAGGCGGGGACGGCAGTTGTGCTGGATGTCAAAACGGGTGGGGTCTTGGCCATGGTCAGCCGGCCGACGCTTAATCCCAATGATTTCATTGGTCCGATTCCGCAAGAGAAGGTTGACTTCTATTTTCGTACCAAACCACCGGCCATCTTAAACCGGGCCATCGCGGCCAGTTACCCGCCAGGTTCGACGTTTAAGCCTATTACTGCCATGGCGGCAGTTGATTCGAAAGCTGTTGACCCGAAAACGGTTTTGGTAAATTGTACGGGGAAGTACTGGTTACCGCCGTACATTAACTGTTGGGGGGTGCATGGACGACGTGACCTCTACGGAGGAATGGCCGTTTCGTGCAATACCTACTTCCAGGAAGCAGGCCGGCTGGCTGGTGTTGATAACATTGTCAAGGTGGCGTCGGAATTTGGCCTGGGCTCCAAAACCGGGATTGACCTGCCCGGGGAAGTCAAGGGACTATTACCCTCACCGCAGTGGAAACAGGACCTAAACAGTAAACTGATTAACGACCGGTACCAAAAGAAATTTGCCAACCTTGACGCTACTTACCAGACGGCTTTGCAACAAGCGGCCACGGATGCAGAAAAGCAAAAACTGCTCAAGCAAAAAGAAAAGGAACGGCAGGCCCTGGAAGCGGCCTATCGGGAAGAATACCGCTTCTATACCGAATGGAAGCCGTATGATACTTTTAACATGTCCATTGGTCAGGGAAACAATGACTACACGATCATTCAGCTGGCGAACTACGTGGCTACATTAGCCAACGGCGGGAAAAGGATGAAGCCCTACCTGGTGGACCGAGTAGTAGCTCCGGATGGGAAAGTGATCAAGCAGTTTGAGCCGACTCTGCTGAATAAGGTTTCCGTCACGCCAGAGACCATGGCTGAGGTGCGACGGGCCATGCTGGCGGTGACGGAGCCAGGAGGCACAGCCTACTGGTTGTTTAAGGATTTCCCTGATAACATAAAAGTGGCGGCCAAGACGGGTACTGCCCAGACCGGCCGACAGGGCGATGATAAACTGGGTGACTTCCATGGGGTGTTTGTGGCTTTCGCCCCGTACGACAACCCGCAGATTGCCTTTGCAGGGATTATCGAGTATGGATACCACGGGGGTGAGTCTACCGGTTATTTGGCTAAAGCCGTTTTCGAAGAGTATTTTGGCCTGAAGAAAGACCCGGCGGCCAGCCTCCCTAAGGAAGTGCCGCCAGCATCGGTGACTGGTGATGAAGTGCCGCCGACTGGTGGTTCGCCTGAGCAAATCCCGCCAGGTGAGGTTACCCCACCGGTTCCGCCGGAAGAGGGTGACGGAACTGCTCAATCCAGTCCGACTCAGCCCGGACAAACTAATGCTCCAACAAGCGGTGGTTTACCGCCAGCCGCTCCGTTGCCTTCTGTACCGCCAGTTAACAGGGAACGGGCACCGTAAAAGTGTTGTTCATACGACACTATCTGAGCCAGTGGGCTTACCACTTTTTCATGATCATGAACCTCTCGACATCATTGTCTGATTCTGAAGGAAAAATAAATAAAATGCGGCATAAACGAGGAAAAACGAGGAAAAAAGACCTCGTTTTTTTCTTGCCAAATGAAGGAATTAGTCAGTGGGTGGCGAATTTTTTTAGACGGACAAGCTAGAAGACTATTAATCTGGCGAGTGGGGGGCAGCTCAAGCTCTAATGAAAAAAGAGGAGATAATACTTAAAGGAACTAAGGACGGTTTACTGGTTTGCCTGAACAGTCAAGGAAAATTTGCTGACCTGAAAACAAAATTGCGGGATAGGCTCCGGCAAGCTGACGACTTTCTAACAGGGGCGTCGGTGACCATTGACCTGGGGGCTCAGTCCTTGTCTGAAGTCGAACTGGGTGAACTGCAGCAAATCTGTTCGGAGTTTGGTCTAACATTGAAACGGATTCTGGGGGGACCAACTGGTTCAGCGCGTTCACTTGATGGCGCCAGTTCTGTTGAACAGAGTAGTAATGGCCGTAAAAACGTGGCAGTGAAATCTGCCTCTTCAGCGGAGAAGCCCCAGAAAGCAGTCAAGCGCCGGGCCAAGGACGCAGTGAAACAGACCACACCGGAAGTGGTTACCGCGACAGATAACCCGATTGATAACCGTATGGGATATCGCCGGGATGACCTCACGGACTGGATGAAGGAACAAGAAATCGCGAATGAGAATACGGTCTTGATTCAGCGAACACTGCGCTCTGGCCAGTCGATTCAGTATCCAGGGAATGTTGTTATTTTGGGTGATGTTAATCCGGGGGCAGAAGTAATTGCCAGTGGAAACATTGTGGTGATGGGATGTTTTCGGGGAGTAGCCCATGCTGGGGCTACGGGCAATGAGCAGGCGATAGTGACCGCGTTTCGCCTCAAGCCTACTCAATTAAGAATTGCAAACCATATCACTCGCGCTCCTGATGGCGAGTACCCGGAACCTGACCAGCCCGAGATTGCTCGGATTCGTGATGGCATGGTCGTAATCGAAAAGTACTAAAAGGAATCGAACTTTAATTTGAAGAGGGAGGAAACATAATGGGTGAAGTAATCGTCATCACTTCGGGTAAGGGGGGAGTAGGGAAAACTACTACCACAGCCAACATTGGGACGGCTCTGGCCAGTTTTGGCCGAAAGGTGGTTCTGGTGGATACGGATATTGGCCTGCGTAATCTGGACGTGGTTATGGGTCTGGAGAATCGAATTGTTTATGATCTGGTTGATGTCACCAGTGGGGTCTGCCGTTTAAAACAGGCATTAATTAAGGATAAGCGATTTGACGGGCTGTACTTGTTACCAGCCGCCCAGACCAAAGAGAAGACAGCAGTTAGTCCCAAGCAAATGGAAGAATTGTGTGAAGAACTCAAAAAGGAGTTCGATTATGTAATCATTGACTGTCCAGCCGGTATCGAGCAGGGTTTTAAGAATGCCATTGCCGGGGCACAGCGGGCGATCGTTGTCACGACCCCAGAAGTATCTGCTGTCCGTGACGCTGACCGGATCATTGGTCTGCTAGAAGCGGCTGAACTGCGCGAACCCAAGTTGATTGTCAATCGGATTCGACCTAAAATGGTCAAAAAAGGCGATATGATGGATATCGATGACATGATTGATATCCTGGCTATCGATCTTTTAGGCGTGGTTCCCGAAGATGAAACCATCGTTGTCTCGACCAACCGTGGTGAGCCAGCGGTACTCGATCCCAATTCTCGAGCCGGCGAAGCTTACCGCAACATTTCTCGGCGAATTATGGGTGAAGAAATTCCCTTAATGAACCTGGATGTGGACGATGGCCTGGTGGACAAATTGATGCGGTTTTTAGGTATTAGGAGCAGTAAGTAGTTAAGGGAGAGGGGGAAGGACGTTGTTAGAGTTCTTAAATCGGGTGTTTGGAAAAGACCCCAATACCGGGAGCAAAAGCGTGGCCAAAGAACGACTACGACTGGTTTTGGTTCACGACCGGGTAAACGTATCACCCCAACTGCTGGAAGCCCTAAAAGAAGACTTGATCCGGGTGATCTCCGAGTACATGGAAATAGACCAATCGGCCCTGGAGGTTAGTTTCAATAATTCTGATAATTCGGTGGCCTTGATCGCCAATATTCCAGTATTGAAGATGAAGCGTATCTTTAAAAACTAGGACGGAAGCTAAGCCTTTCGTCTTTTATGGTATTATCAATTTGGCCGAGAAATGGGGTACGTCAGTCATATCTTGCCAAATCCGGCATATATTTTAAGCAGAACTACAGGATGCTGGAAAGGAGCCCGTTGAAGTTGACCTGGCCGTATAATGACGGACAACTTCCTCTTCCTTCTTCGTGGTCCCGGGTTTGGCCGAAACACTGGCTAAAAAATAAACAGATTGTCCGTTCACTGATCTGCGGTGGAATCTTCGTATTGGTGCTTGCCTTTTCCCGATTGGATTATTCATGGGCCAGACCGGTACAAGCTGGAATTGCCTATGCGTTCTCGGCAGACTACGATCTAACCCCGTGGCTACAAAGATTATCTCAGACAATGCTGTGGGAGTCGGATAGTGAACGACCAGTATTCTCTATCCAAGCAAAAGCAAAGTCGACTATGGTCAAACAGCCAATGATCTACCCCGTGGCAGCAGGAAAAATTAGCCGCGAGTTTGGGTGGTATGTGTCAACCATCGATAACCAGCAGCGCTTCCACGAAGGAATTGATATTGACACGAGTCTGGGTAAACCTGTTCGCGCAGTGTTAGCGGGCGAAGTGATCAAGGTAGGTGAGGATAAAAATTTAGGACGGCTGGTCCAACTTGATCATGGACAGAATGTCTTCACACTTTACGCCCATTGTCAGGAGATTCTGGTCAAGCCGGGGGACCGGGTAGCCCAGGGAGATATTATTGCTAAAGTCGGCCAGACCGGGGCAGTTGACCGTCCCCAATTGCACTTTGAGATGAGGATTGACGGTCGCCTGATTGATCCTTTGGCCCAGCTTAGGGGATCAGCTACAAAATAAAGCAGAGGTCTAGTATTTTCCCCGAAGGCTAGAAGTGAGAGACAAGCGGTTGGTATGCCAGCAAGGGAGCATAAAGAAAGAGAGGCAGGAAAGATGGCATGAAGCTGGGCAAGGCGTTGGGGGTGCAGGTTACCTTCAACAACTTTTTCTTGCTCCTGATTTTTATTTATATCTGGCTAGGTAAGTTTCCCCAAGTTTTATCAATCTTTGCTCTGGTATTCCTGCACGAATTGGCCCACGTGGTTGTGGCGCGAGGTTACGGCTTGAAAGTTGTCGAAATCGAGTTATTGCCTTTTGGGGGAGTTGCCAAAATCGTCGATCTTTTCGATGCCGATCTAGTGGTCGAAACGTACATTGCTCTGGCCGGGCCCATGAGCAATTTTTTTATGGCTGGACTTGCTTGGTCACTCCAGCGGTTCGGCCTGACCGAGCATCCCCTGCTTCCCTGGTGCTTCTACACCAATCTGGTCCTGGGCTTGTTTAATCTTTTGCCAGTGTTGCCTTTAGATGGAGGGAGAATTTACCGCGCATACTTGGCCAGAAGGCTTGGCTGGAAACGGGCGACGGAAAAAGTAGCGGGACTTGGCCAGTTGCTCGGCGTGGTTTTTGCTGGTCTTGGTGGGTTAATTTTTGCGTGGGACATCAGTCAATTTCACCTGTTGCTGCTGGCCGGCTTCCTTTTTTATGCGGCAACCAGAGAAAAGAATCTGGCCATTTACTTGCTCTGGCGTCACCTTACGCGCAAGAAGCGAGAACTGGCGCAAAGAGGGGTATTAGAAGTGAGACAACTGGCGGTTTGTGAAAACGTCCCCCTGCAGGAGATCGTGAAGACTTTTGTTCCCAATAAATTTCACTTGATTGCGGTAATTGAGCCAAACGGCCGATTAATGACAACGCTCACAGAAATTGAGGTGATTGATCAAATATTTGGTTTGGGCAGTCACCGGACCATCGCTGAGCTAATACGGGGGAACAAGGTTAATTCATGAAATGATGAGGGCATAATAATGAGGATAGAAATAAAAGGAATAAACAGAACAATGTAGAAAAAAGAAAACATCATAAATAATCAAGTTTAACACTTATTAGCATAGGGGGACTGAGGTTGCCACTACGCAGTATACTAACTGACCAGATTCTGTCGAAAGTAACCAAGCCAACTCGCTATATCGGGACTGAATGGAATACGGTCCATAAGTCCTGGGAAAAGACCCCAGTCAAGATGGCCTTTGCTTTCCCTGACCTGTACGAGGTTGGTATGTCCCATTTGGGTCTCCGCATTTTATATGGATTGGTCAACGAGCAGCCGGATTTTTTGCTGGAGCGAGTCTTTGCTCCCTGGGTGGACATGGAGGAAGAATTAAGACGACGCGGGTTGCCCCTCTTTAGCTTGGAGTCGTATGCTCCGCTGCGTGAGTTTGATCTCATTGGTTTTACGCTACAGTACGAAATGAGTTATACCAACATCCTGAATATGCTGGATTTAGGGCAAATCCCCTTGAGAAGTGCCGACCGGACAAACGACGACCCGTTAGTAATTGCTGGTGGTCCGTGTGCTTTTAACCCCGAGCCATTAGCTGATTTCATTGACTGTTTTGTTATCGGCGAAGGTGAGGAGGTCCTGCTGGAAATCCTCGGCGCGATTCGGGAACTCAAGAGTAGCCGGCCGGGCCGGCCTGACCGAGCGGTATTGCTTCGCCGGCTGGCGAAAATTCCGGGGGTATATATCCCAGCCTTTTACCAGGTTGCTTACGGAGAAAATGGGCAGGTTGAGGAGGTAAAGGCACGGGAACCGATGGTTCCACCTCGAGTAATAAAACGAGTGATTGCTGACCTGGACCGAGTCTACTTTCCAACCCGGCCGATCGTTCCATTTATGGAAATCGTCCACGACCGCATCATGTTAGAACTGTTTCGGGGATGTCAGCGCGGCTGCCGCTTCTGCCAGGCTGGCATGATTTACCGCCCGGTGCGGGAACGCTCGCCGGAGATTCTCCGCCGGCAGGCTGAAGAACTGGTCAAGAGCATCGGCTATGAGGAGATGTCCCTGACTTCTTTAAGTTCAGGTGATTACTGCGCGATTGAATCACTCATTAAACAGTTGCTTAATGATTATGAGAAAGATGGGATAAGTATTTCACTGCCTTCTTTAAGGATTGATTCCTTTTCAGTCAACTTGGCGCAGGAGGTCCAGCGAGTCAGAAAAAGCGGGCTGACCTTTGCTCCCGAAGCCGGGACCCAACGCCTGCGCGACGTAATCAACAAGAATGTGACCGAAGATGATCTGCTTCAGGCAACAAATGCGGCCTTTGCCGCCGGTTGGTCAGCTGTCAAGTTGTATTTCATGGTCGGCTTACCTACCGAGGAACGGGCCGATTTGGATGGAATTGCCGATATTGCCCTTCGGGTAGCTGATCTGGGCACCAGTTGGCAGAAGCGGGGGCACATTAAGAAGAGGATTCAGGTAACGGTGAGCACTTCCTGTTTTGTCCCCAAAGCCCACACCCCATTTCAGTGGGAAGGGCAGGACCCGATTTCTGTTTTGCAGGAAAAGCAGGATTATCTGCGCCAGAAACTGCGAGATAAACGAATCACCTACAATTGGCACGATCCTTCTTTAAGCTTTTTAGAGGCGGTATTCGCCCGGGGAGATCGCCGACTGGGACGGGTGTTAACAGCGGCCTGGCAGAAAGGTTGTAAGTTTGACAGTTGGTCCGAACATTTTAAGTGGGATTACTGGATGGCGGCCTTTGCTGAGTGTGGCCTTGACCCCGTTTGGTATGCCCAGCGGCGGATTCCATACTCAGAAAGGCTTCCCTGGGACCATATTGACAGCGGTGTCTCGAAAAGGTATCTGCAGCGTGAGCATGAACAGGCCCTGGCGGGTATTGTTACCGCTGATTGCCGTTATGATGCCTGTACCGGCTGTGGGGTATGTCCTACCCTGGAAGTGGATGTTCAGTTAAAAGGGGGTGGACAAACTGCCGCGTTATCGCGTTGAGTATGCCAAAGGCCAGCCGGTAGCGTATATTTCCCACCTCGACCTGGCCAAGACATTGGAGCGGGCGGCCCGTCGAGCCGGCCTACCTCTCGCTCTATCAGGAGGTTTTAATCCTCACCCGAAGGTTTCCTTTGGCTCAGTTTTACCGGTAGGAATTACGGGGGAACATGAGTATTTAGATGTCGAATTACTTTCGGAGCTACCGCCACAGGAGTTGAAAGCCCGATGGCAGGAAAAGCTGCCGCCGGGACTGGAGCTGCGAGAAGTGCGTCTGGTGCCGACTAATGCCCCAGCTTTGATGAGTGTTATTGATTGCGCCCGTTATCACGTCAGGGTGGCACTGCTGACGTCAAATACGCCGGACGAAATACAGACAGCGATCCAGAAGATATTGGCCCAGGAGAGCCTGGTCATTGAACGCGACTCCAAGAAGGGAGTTCGTCAAGTTGATATCCGGCCGGGAATTCTGGCTTTAGCTGGTCGGATTGACAACGGGAGGCTTGATTTGGACATGCTCCTGCGGACCGGCAGCCAGGGGAATGTCCGGCCGGAAGAGGTAATCCAGGCCATTAAGCATTACGCGGGTTTATCAGTCCAGACTGAAGGATGGCGAATTACCCGGACTGGCCTATATATCGGAGCGGATAAACTAGTTTCTCCGCTTGAACTAACCAGCTAAGGTCAGTGGATCAGGGAAAGGCGGTTTAGCATGTTGAAAGAGATTATCGTACATGTATTTGAAGGCGAAACCCGGGTGGCGGTCATGGAAAACCAGCAACTGGTGGAGATCTTTATTGAGCGGGCGGTCGACCACCGCTTAGTTGGTAATATTTACAAAGGCCGTGTAGAGAATGTGCTGCCAGGGATGCAGGCGGCGTTTGTCAACATCGGGTTAGAAAAGAATGCCTTTCTTTACGTTGAAGATGCTATTCCGTTGCGCCAGTCTGATGAGGAGCCGGGAAAAACAAGGGGGGAACCGAGGGTAAACATCGGCAATGTGTTGAAAGTGGGCCAGGACATTTTAGTCCAGATTACCAAGGAACCGATTGGGACAAAAGGGGCGCGGGTGACTACGCACATAACCATCCCTGGCCGCTACCTTGTTTTAATGCCAACAGTTGATTATATAGGGATTTCGCGCCGAATCGAAAATGAAGAAGAACGGGAGCGGATTAAGAACCTGGCGGAAAAGGTGAAACCGGCCGGTATGGGACTGATCGTGCGTACGGTGGCCGAAGGCGTGGGGGAAGAGCAACTCGAACTGGAAGTGAGAGGGTTGGTCAAACTGTGGAAACGTATTCAGCAGCGCAGTCAGGTCGGCCCATCACCTCAGTTAATTCACAAGGAACTGGAGTTAATTCAGCGGATATTGCGTGATATTTTTACTGATGATGTTGACCGTCTCCTGATCAATTCCCGATGGGCCTATAAAAAAGTGCAGGAGTGGCTGGAAATAGAGAGCCCTAACTTAAAGAACAAAGTATTTTTGGTCGAACAGGATTTGTTTGAAAAGTACGGTCTGGATCTGGAACTGGACCGCGCCCTCAAGCGAAAAGTCTGGCTCAAGTGCGGTGGGTACCTGGTGATCGACCAAACCGAAGCCCTGACGGCGATTGATATTAATACGGGAAAATACGTAGGGAGCACCAATCTGGCTGATACCGTGTTAAAGACCAATTTGGAAGCTGCGGTGGAAATTCCCAGGCAACTGCGCCTGCGTAATATCGGTGGGATTATTATTATCGACTTTATTGATATGGATAACCCTGAGGACCAGGCCCAGGTATTGAAGACATTGGAGATGGAACTCAGCAAAGATAAAACCAGGTCTAAAATCCTTGGGCTCACGCAGCTGGGA
The DNA here is from genome assembly GCA_013178045.1 of Bacillota bacterium. Lineage (NCBI taxonomy): Bacteria > Bacillati > Bacillota > Bacillota bacterium. The sequence continues at coordinate 18,007 of JABLXP010000011.1, read as the reverse complement.
CTAGTAGAAATGACCCGTAAAAAAGTCCAGCAGGGCCTTGACAGTATACTGCAAAGAGCTTGTCCCTATTGTGAAGGCAAGGGACGCGTTTTGTCTGAAGAGACGGTGATGATTCAAGCCAAGAAAAGGATCATGGCCCTGGCCGAGCTGACCGATGCCCCGGCGATTCTCGTTGAGGCTTACCCGACGGTGGCTTCCTTGTTGATTGGGAGTGGTGGTTCGCAACTCCGGGAATTAGAACGACGAACGGGTAAACAGTTAATTATCAAGGGGGTTGAAGGATTTCACCTGGAAAACTTCCAGGTCCGCGGGATATTTGCGCAGCGGGAAATTGATGAGTTAGCGGTGCCGGTTAAAGTTGGGCAAATTTTGGAGGTCAAAGTTGAAGAGCCTCATGCGATTAACCCTTATGACGGAATTGCCCGCCTGCACGGGTTTGTCCTTGATATCGAGGGCGCAGGTACCTATATCGGCGAGCAGGTACTGGTGGAAATAACTAAGGTTTTTCGTACCTATGCCCGGGCAAAACTGCTGGCTAACGGAAGTTTTTAGGGGGAGCGTTGTTCGCAGGCGATTTTGTTGACACTCTTTTTGGGGTGTGATAGAATATTATACTGTAGGCAGAGTTTGCGTTGCCGTAACCGCTCAGATTCAGGTGTTAAATGCCATTTAGGCTACCTGAACTGGCGAGACTTCGAAAGGGAGGTGTTTTAATGTACGCAATTATTGAAACAGGTGGAAAGCAGTACCGGGTTAAAGAAGGGGACATCCTGAGAGTTGAAAAGCTGGAGGCGGAAGAAGGTCAGGTCGTGGAACTTGATCGCGTGCTGGCGATCAGTAAGGAGGGGCAATTAATTTGTGGTACACCCCTGGTAGCCGGCGCAAAAGCGGTGGTTAAAGTGCTTAGCCACGGTCGAGGTAAGAAGATCATTGTGTTCAAATACAAGCCAAAGAAAAACTACCAGCGTAAAAAAGGTCATCGTCAACCCTTCACCCAGGTGCTCGTCGAAAAGATTGAGGCTTAAATACTCATGGTTAATGTTCAGTTCTTTTATAATGAGCAGGGGGAAATTATTGGTTTCGAAGTAGAAGGGCATGCCGAGTACGCTCCTTACGGAGAAGATATTGTCTGCGCGGCGCTGTCGGTTTTAGCGCAGACCACGGTTTTAGGACTGCAGTATCATCTGCCCGAGCCGCCAGACTTTAAGATAAGCGATGGCTTTGTGCGCTGCTTTCTGCCGGAGCGCTTAAAACAGCGTGACCAGGAGAATGCCAAGATTATTGTGGAAACAATGCGATTAGGTATGGAAACGATTCAAAAAAGCTATCCCCGGAACGTAAAAGTGTTTAAGAGGAGGTGGACTGCGTGATCACCGGATTTAACTTGCAGCTTTTTGCCCATAAGAAAGGGGTCGGTAGTTCCCGCAACGGGCGTGATAGTGAAGCCAAACGTCTTGGTGTCAAGCGGCATGATGGTCAATACGTTACTGCTGGCAATATACTGGTGCGTCAGAGAGGAACCAAGATTCATCCCGGCCTGAACGTAGGGATTGGCAAAGACGATACCCTGTTCGCTCTGGTTGATGGCTATGTGAAGTTTGAGCGCAAGGGTCGGGGCAAAAAGCAGGTCAGCATTTACACGGAGATTGCCGCAGTTTAAGAACAGTGAATTGACGACAAAACCCCCCTGGAATATTCCAGGGGGATTTGCTTAGTTTGGATAATTAGGGAAATGGGGGTGAATAACCAATGTCGGGTTTTCTTCCGTTAAATGAGGTAGTGGGCCTATTGAGAGTTCAGCGCCATGATTTTCTCAATCACCTCCAGGTCATCATGGGTTTCCTCCAACTGAACAAGCCAGAACAGGCTTTAGCATATCTCCGAAAAATAAGTGCTCAACTTCAGGAGGCAGGCAAGGTGATGCGTCTGCCCTGGCCGGAACTGGTAGCGGTCTTGCTTCTAGCCGAAAAACAGGCGGAACAGGACCAGGTCGATTTGACTATAGAGGTAGCCGTAAATATGGCGAACGCGAAAGTCGATGGGATGACTCTGGCCCAATCTCTAGGCCAACTTTTCAAAGCCATATTTCCCGAATTGCTCAAATACCCGGTAGAAAGCCGTCTGTTGCGCGTTCGTCTTGCCGAAGAAAAAGGTGGGTGTCTGGTCACGCTTGTTTGGCCAGCGGGAGGTGAAAGCGATTTCTCCCTTCCAGTGGTTAACGTGGCGAAACAGGTTAGTGGTCCATCCATAAAACATGTGAATTGGGACATTAACGAAGGGTACTGCTATATTGAACTACTGATTCTTTAATATTGTTTGAGGCACTAGTTAAAGAGGTGGCTATGTTAAAGTAAAGCGATTTTGTAACCGAGTAGATATTCTGCTTCTCATAAAGTGGTATTACCGAGGTAGTAATTGACAATAATGTAAGCAAACTGGTTTATGATGGGTGATGGAGATGTTTTACGATACGGCAAGGATCTACGTCAAAGGTGGCGATGGGGGTAACGGCATCGTCGCTTTCCGGCGCGAAAAGTACGTTCCAGAAGGCGGGCCTAGTGGCGGGGACGGTGGAAGGGGAGGCAATGTCATCCTGGTTGCTGACCCGGGCTTGCGGACCCTGGTAGATTACCGGTATAAAAGGCATTACAAGGCGGAACGCGGTGAACACGGCCAGGGGAAAAACATGCACGGGCAAAATGCGGAGGATATCCGTTTGCGGGTGCCGGTCGGCACCGTGGTCAGAGACTCTGAGACGGGTGAGATTCTAGCTGATCTGGTTGAGCCAGGTCAGGAGGTGATTGTAGCCAGGGGAGGTCGGGGTGGCCGGGGCAACGCCCGTTTCGTCAGTGCCCAGAACCGAGTTCCCACTTTAGCCGAAAACGGGGAACCGGGTGAGGAACGTTGGATTGAACTTGAGTTAAAACTATTGGCTGATGTTGGGCTGGTCGGGTTTCCCAATGTTGGTAAATCAACGCTTATCTCTAGAGTTTCAGGGGCTAAACCGAAGATCGCGAACTATCCGTTCACGACCCTGGCCCCTAACCTGGGAGTAGTCACCCTGGGAGAAGGAAAGAGCTTTGTGGTAGCCGATATCCCCGGTCTAATCGAAGGGGCCCACGAGGGTGCCGGTTTAGGACACGCTTTCTTACGGCATACTGAGCGGACAAGGTTACTGATCCACGTGCTGGATATAGCCGGCAGTGAGGGGCGAGACCCGGTCAGGGATTTCACGATTATCAACCAGGAGTTGGCTCTGTATAGTCCGACGCTGGCGGAACGCCCCCAGGTGGTGGCGGCTAACAAAATGGATCTACCCGAAGCGGCGGCCAATCTTGAACGCCTCAAGGCGGCTATAAGCGCCGACTACGAAATCTTTCCCATTTCCGCGGTGACCGGAGAGGGCGTTCAGGCTTTAATGTACCGCGTTGGCAAGATCTTAGACGAACTGTCGACGAACAGCCCGCCAGCCCCAGCTGTGGAACAGGTACGCCGTGTCCAGGTTAAAAATGAGCCAGGCTGGCAGATCACGGTTGAGGACGGGGTTTTTGTGGTGAGTGGTAAAGACGTGGAACGCTTGAGCGCGATGACCAATCTGGACAATGAGGAGGCGGTTCGGCGGTTCCAACGGCTCATGAAGAAAATGGGGATCGACGATGGTCTGCGGGCCCGGGGAATTAAAGAAGGAAACTTGGTACGCATCCGTGGCAACGAATTTGAGTGGGTGGATTGAGAGGCGGTAACAACTTCCGGTTAAGGTGGTATTTTTAATTAATTAGAATCATGATATAATACAAGAAACTTTAGGTATTTCTTATGTTGAGCGGTGATATAAATGGATGACGTTGGCTTAGATTACGGCCAATACTTTGCGAAGCTGACCGATGTCCGAAGGCTGGTGGTTAAAGTGGGCACCAGCACCCTGACCTATTCGACTGGTAAACTTAATTTTACCCAACTCGAGCGTTTGGTCCGGGAACTGGCTGATTTGCAAAACCAGGGCAAAGAAGTTCTTCTGGTTACCTCAGGCGCGGTCGGGGCTGGGGTTGGAAAGCTTGGCCTGGGGCGGCGGCCGAGGACCATTCCAGAAAAGCAGGCCGCAGCGGCGGTTGGGATGGGGATCCTCATGCACATGTACGAAAAGTTGTTTGCCGAGTATGGTCAAACGGTGGCCCAGGTACTCCTGACTAGAGGGGATATAGGCGACCGGCGCCGCTACCTCAACGCGCGGTACGCTCTCTGCACTTTACTCCAGCACGGGGTCATCCCCATTATTAACGAAAACGATACGGTAGCCGTGGAAGAACTGCGCTTTGGGGATAATGACACGCTTTCTGCCCTGGTGGCCGGACTGGTGGATGCTAATTTATTGATCATCCTTTCTGATATCGATGGGCTTTACACAGCAGACCCGCGGACTAACCCGGAAGCGGTGCGTATTCCCGTGGTCAAAGAGATCACCCCAGAGATAGAATGTCTGGCGCACGGGAAAGGCTCGGAACTGGCGTCAGGGGGGATGATTACCAAGATTCAAGCGGCCAAGATCGCTTGCAGTTCTGGTATCCATCTCGTCGTAGCACATGGCCAGGAAGAGCGCGTCATCGGACGGTTGCTGCAGGGTGAACCGATTGGAACCCTGTTTTTACCCAAAGAAAATAAGTACGGAACAAGACAGCGGTGGATTGCCTTCGGAACAATGGTGCAGGGAACGCTCACGGTAGATGCTGGAGCAGAAGACGCGATTGTCAATCGGGGAAAAAGCCTGCTCCCCAGCGGGATCACCCGGGTGGAGGGGAACTTTGAAGCGGGTAATGTGGTCAAACTGGTCTCTTTGACCGGCGCGGAAATCGCGCGGGGCATTGTTAACTATTCATCCGAGGAAATCGAACAGATCAAAGGGAAGCATACGCGGGAGATTGCCAATGTGCTTGGTTACAAGGACTATGATGAGGTCATTCACCGCAATAATCTGACCCTGTCATGAAGGGTAACCCGCAAGGCGGAGTTTTTACATAGCCCGCAGCGGATATTCTTTGATGTTTGTTTCTCGGAAACCATGATGCAGGGAGGGACAAAGGTGCTGAAAAGTCAATTAGAAGAAATGGGCCGGCAGGCCAGGGCGGCGGCCCGACAGCTCGCCGGGGCCTCGACGCAGATCAAGAATGAGGCTTTACTGAAGATGGCAGATGCACTTGAAGCCAGGGTCGAGGAGATCCTGGCGGCCAATGCCGTGGATATGGAGGCTGGGCGGGCGAAAAATATGTCCCGGACACTGTTAGACCGCTTACTCTTGAATAAGAAACGCATCGCGGAGATGGCTGAAGGGTTGCGAGCGGTGGTGGGGTTACCCGATCCAGTTGGTGAAGTTGTGCACATGTGGACGCGGCCCAATGGCTTGCAAATCGGGAAAATGCGGGTTCCACTTGGCGTGGTGGGCATGATTTACGAGGCTAGACCGAACGTCACGGTTGACGCGGCTGGACTCTGTTTAAAAACCGGTAACGCGATTATCTTACGCGGCGGTTCCGAAGCGATCAACTCGAACCGGGCGATCAGTCGGATCATTCAGGAAGCGGTAGTGAATTGTGGGCTCCCCGCCGGGTCGATCCAGTTAGTGGAGACCACCGACCGAACAGCGGTAGACATAATGCTAAAGATGAACGGGTATCTGGATGTCTTGATTCCGCGGGGTGGAGCTGAACTGATTAAGAAGGTAGTTGAAAATGCGTCTGTTCCGGTGATCGAGACCGGGGTTGGTAACTGTCACGTTTACGTTGACGATGAGGCCGACCTGGCCATGGCGACCGAAATTGTGGTGAACGCCAAAACGCAAAGGCCAGCGGTGTGTAATGCCATGGAAACCCTTCTCGTTCATCGTGCGGTGGCGCGCCAGTTTCTACCGCTGGTGGCCAGGGAACTGGAAGCCCGGGAAGTGGAGTTGCGCGGCTGCCCGCTGACGCGTGAGATCCTGCCCCAGGCCAAGCCAGCCACGGAAGACGACTGGTACGCCGAATACCTGGATTTGATTTTAGCTATTAAAGTGGTGAATGGACTGGAGGAGGCTTTGGACCATATTGACCACTACGGCACCAAACACTCTGAAGCCATTATAACTAATAATTATCAGAAAGCCAGACGCTTCCTCAACGAAGTTGATGCTGCTGCGGTCTACGTTAATGCCTCGACCCGGTTCACCGATGGATTTCAGTTTGGCTTAGGAGCAGAAATCGGGATCAGTACACAGAAGCTACACGCGCGTGGGCCGATGGGTTTGGAAGAACTAACAACTATTAAGTATATTGTTTACGGAAATGGGCAGGTCCGGCGTTAGACGCCAGTTTCTCGGGGATGGTGCTGGAAAGTAATTGCACAAACTGCCGCATTTTGTTAAGATTAACTAAGAAAGTCGGAAATGATAGGGTAAGGAAGAGATAAATGCGGATTGGCTTGTTCGGCGGCAGTTTTTCTCCCATCCATATGGGTCATTTGGCCGTTGGCGCCTTGGTGAAGGATTTTGCTAATCTAGACAAAGTGGCTTACCTCCCGGTTGGGGTTCACACGGAAAAGATCCGGCTACTTCCTAAGGAGCACCGGGTCAACATGGTTAAGTTGGCGATTGAAGACAACCCTGATTTTGATATTTGTTTATACGAGGTCGAAAGAGAAACTTATTCTTATACATACGAGACGCTCAAAGCTTTGTCGACTCAGCACCCTGACTGGGAACTGTATTTTATAATTGGCTCGGATATTTTACCCCAAATCCCCAGGAAATGGTATCAAGGGAAACAACTTTTAAGTGAATTTAAGTTTCTGGTTTTTGGTCGCAGCAGTCAGAGCCAGATAGCCAGAGTCATCGCTAGAGATCCACAATTGAAAAATTTTCAGCATAACTTGATTCCAGTCCCAATGCGTTTTTCATTTAACATTAGTTCAACTTTAATCAGGGAACAGGTCCAACAGGGTCGAACCATTCGGTATTTGGTGCCCTGGAAGGTTGAGGAGTATATTTATCGCCACAATTTATATCAAGACGGTAGTGAATGATTTTCCATAATACCGCTTTTCTTGCCAGGTATATCTGCTTATTAAATGAACATACTAAAATTAAAACAACAGCAGACAAAAATATCTGGCGAGGTGAGATGGTATTGGTTCGGACATTGTACGTAGGTAATCTTCCCTGGGCAACCAAGGCCGAGGACCTGACTGAAGCTTTTTCCGCCTATGGCGAAGTGATAAGCAGTCGCGTCATCACGGATCGGGAGACCGGTCGTTCGCGAGGGTTTGGTTTTGTTGAGGTCAGAGATGAGGATGCCGATAAAATGATTAAAGCGATGAATGGTACAGAACTGGGTGGACGGATTCTTACCGTTAATGAGGCTAAACCCAAGCAGCAAGAGATGGCTTAACTTTTACTCTTGATGAAAGCCTCCTATATCAGCTAATGGATAGGGGTTTTTTATATGGGGAAATGGGGGTTTGGGAAATGCAGGATCTCCAGAAACTACAAGATCAGGTCAAACGTAAGCTCACGCCCTTTCGTTTTACCCACTCCCTGGGTGTGGCGGAGGTGGCCAGCCGATTGGCAGAGAAATATGGCGAAGACCCTGACCTAGCCGTGATAGCAGCTTTACTGCATGATCTGGCCAAAGATTTGCCATTGGAACAACTAGTAGCCCTGGCTGACCAACATCGGCTCTGGACACATCAGGTAGAACGGCTTGTGCCCGATCTCTTGCACGGCCCGGTTGCGGCTTGTTTGATTCCAGAAGAGTTTGGAATTACAGACTCCCGGGTTTTACGGGCGGTGGCTGTTCATACCGTAGGGGCGACCGAGATGAGTGTTCTTGATAAAATTATCTATCTTGCTGACATGATTGAACCCCAGCGCCTTTTTCCCGGGGTGAAAGAACTACGCCAATTGGCTGAAGAGGATTTGGATACGGCTCTGCTCGCCAGTTTTGATTTGACCATTCGTTATTGTTTGAAGCAAACCCTGCTTATCCACCCGCAGACCATTGATGCCCGCAATCAATTGCTACAAACATCAAAAAATTGCCGACAGATTTAATTATAAGCCAGAAAATATAAGCCAGAAACTTTTTACCTGACCAGTAAATATGGTAGAATATATAAATAATACTCATAATACTCAAGTTTAATACTGGGAGGGAAATGGATTGACCGATAGCCGGGCGTTAGCCGCCATGGTGGTGGAAGCGGCAGAGGAAAAGAAAGCCCAGAACGTGGTGATTCTTGACCTAGCGGGTATTTCTCTAGTTGCTGACTATTTTGTTATCTGCAGTGGCCGCTCCCGTATTCAGGTTCAGGCGATCGCCGAACACATTGAAAAGGAGCTTAAGGCCAAAGGGGTTAATTCTTTACGCCGTGAGGGTTATCGGGAAGCTAGGTGGATCTTGCTTGACTACGGGTCGGTAGTGGTTCACATTTTCCGGGAAGAAGACCGCAGTTTCTATAATTTGGAGCGTCTCTGGAGCGATGCCGAACTAATTGAGTTTCGTTCTCAACAAATTTTTAGCTGATTGACATTTTTCTTCCTTTAAACTATAATATAAGCCGTATTTGGACAACCATATACGATAAAAGTGATGAATGGGAGCAGTAAGCCAGAACAACGTGACAGAGAGCTGTTGGTTGGTGGAAAACAGTACGTGAATATGGCCGAACTCACCCAGGAACAGAACGGATGAAGGTAGTAGTCCGTTTCGTTGGTAAACGTTATTTACCAATGAGTGGAGCTAAACTTTCGTTTTGTTGTTTAGCTAATAAGGGTGGTACCGCGGGAAATAGCCTCTCGTCCCTTTTGGAATGAGGGGTTTTAATTTTATATCCAAGTATATCCAACTCAAGGAGGCAAGTCTGTGAAAGAGAAGTATGTTTTTTCTGAGATCGAGCCGAAATGGCAGCAAGAATGGGTGGCCCAAGACTTATACCGGGTGACCGAAGACCCGGACAAGCCCAAGTACTATAACCTGGAGATGTTCCCTTATCCTTCAGGAAACCTGCACATGGGCCACGTTCGCAACTACGCCATTGGTGACGTGGTGGCTCGCTTTAAAACCATGCACGGGTATAATGTTTTACACCCAATGGGTTGGGATGCCTTCGGTTTGCCCGCTGAAAACGCGGCGATCAAGCACGGCGTTCATCCCGCCAAATGGACCTGGGATAACATTGCCAACATGCGGCGCCAGCTCAAGCAAATGGGGATCAGCTACGACTGGGACCGCGAGGTTGCTAGCTGTCATCCTGAATATTACCGCTGGACGCAGTGGCTGTTTTTGAAACTATACGAAAAAGGTCTGGCTTATAAGAAAACAGCGGCGGTGAACTGGTGTCCGTCTTGCGCCACGGTGCTGGCCAATGAGCAGGTGGTTGACGGTGCCTGTGAGCGTTGCGAAACCGTTGTTGAGAAAAAATCACTGGAGCAATGGTTTTTTAAGATCACCGATTATGCCGACCGGCTTTTAAACGACCTGGATAAGCTGCCCGGATGGCCGGAAAAAGTCAAAATCATGCAGAGAAACTGGATCGGCCGCAGCGAAGGAGTGGAGATCAACTTTACCGTGGCCGGCTCTGATGAGCCAATCCCGGTTTATACAACGCGTCAGGACACGATCTTTGGCGTGACCTATTTAGTCTTGGCTCCTGAACACCCCCTGGTTTTTAAGCTCACGGCTGGAACCGAGTTTGCAGAGCCCGTCCAGGCTTTTGTGAAAAAGATTCAACACCTGAATGAAATTACCCGGACCTCGACCGAGACGGAAAAAGAGGGGATGTTCATTGGGGCTTACGCCATAAACCCGATGAACGGGGAACGGGTGCCCATTTGGATCGCCAATTATGTGTTAATGGAGTATGGGACAGGGGCAGTCATGGGGGTGCCGGCGCATGATCAGCGGGACTTTGAGTTCGCCCGCAAGTATAACTTGCCGATCCGGGTGGTCATTCAACCGACCGGGACAGTATTGCGTCCGGAAGAAATGGAAGCCGCTTACGAGGCAGAAGGCTATCTGGTCAACTCCCGGCAATTTGACGGACAACCTAATGAGGAAGCGAAGCGACACATCGCTGCCTATATGGAGGCCAATGGGATCGGGAAGCGCAAGATTAACTTTCGCTTACGTGACTGGCTGATTTCCCGGCAGCGCTATTGGGGGGCGCCGATCCCGATCGTCTACTGCCCTGAGTGTGGGACCCAACCGGTACCCGAAAATGACTTGCCGGTGATTCTCCCTATGGATGTCAGGTTTAAACCGCAGGGAGACTCTCCCTTGAAGGAATCGCCAAGCTTTGTGAAAACCACTTGCCCGTGTTGTGGAGGCCCAGCCGAACGAGAAACCGATACCATGGATACCTTTGTGTGTTCTTCGTGGTACTTCTTGCGGTTTACCAGCCCGCATGCAACCGAGGTCCCTTTTGAACGGGACAAGGTTGACTACTGGATGGCTGTTGATCAGTACATCGGCGGAGTCGAACACGCCATCCTCCACTTGATGTATGCACGATTCTTTACCAAGGTCCTGTATGACCTGGGATTGGTTAACGTTGACGAACCGTTTACCAACTTGTTAACCCAGGGAATGGTACTGAAGGACGGCTCCAAGATGTCCAAGTCCAAGGGGAATGTGGTCAGTCCGGAGGAAATCATCTCTACCTACGGCGCTGATACGGCCCGGTTGTTCATTCTCTTTGCTGCGCCACCGGAAAAAGACCTGGAATGGAGTGACCAAGGTGTAGAAGGTTGTTACCGCTTCCTGAATCGGGTTTGGCGTCTCTTTGTGGCTTATGCTGACCAAATGCCGGGAGTTGAAATCGGTCCGGGGACAGCGGACCTGAATGGTGTGCATCGAGAACTGCGCCGAATCACGCACGCGACCATCAAAAAGGTAACCAGCGATATTGAAACCCGGTTTAACTTCAATACGGCGATCAGTGCGATCATGGAACTGGTCAACGCCCTCTATCAGTACAAGGACCGGGTGGCGCCCGCGGAGCAAAACCTGAGTTTAGTGAAAGAGTCGCTCACTAACCTGGCGCTCCTGCTGGCTCCCTTTGCTCCGCATATTACCGAGGAACTGTGGTCAGTCTTAGGAAAATCCGGGAGTGTTCACCGACAGTCCTGGCCAACCTTTGACCCAGCGGCCCTGGTGGAGGATGAGGTAACCGTGGTTGTCCAGATCAATGGACGGGTGCGTGACCGCGTGCAGGTGCCGGCCGGTCTGGAGCAGCCGGAAATGGAACGGTTGGTCATGAAACAGGAGCGGGTGCGGAATTTCTTGGTGGGTAAAGAGATTGTCAAAGTTGTTTCAGTCCCTGATAAGCTGGTCAATATTGTCGTGAAGTAAGCTGAGGAAAAAATTTTCGGCCGTTGGCTTTTGCCAGCGGCTGTCTTTTCTAGTCGATTTATTTGTTGGTAGAGGCAGGAAATAACTGGATAGTTGTCGTATTAAAATGATATCATGGGAATGAGGTGGTAAATATGCCAACCTTTGACCGACGTACGCAATTCATCTTACTACTTTTTTTGGCGGCTTTGCTTTTTGGGGCTGGGGTTAAATATGCTCAGCTTAGAGACAAAGAAAACAGTGGGATGTCCCAGATGGTTGGTCAGTTGAATGAGGCGAGGGTTGTTGAATCTCGTAAAGCTGATGCTTCAGGCACTGAAAAGGTACCAGCCAGGGTAACAGTTCACGTGGTCGGAGCTGTGGAAAAGCCGGGGGTCTACCAATTGCCGGCTGGGACGCGGGTATTTGAGGCGATCGAACAGGCTCGTGCCTTGCCAGAAGCGAATCTGGAGGCGATCAATCTAGCGGAACCACTGAATGACGGACAAAAAGTGACTGTACCCCGAAAAGGTGAATCTCTACCAGGAACTACGGCAGATGTTCAGGTGTCGAGCACCCGCCCGGGTAGTAAGGTGAACTTGAACACAGCTACCGCCGCTGAACTGGACGCGCGTCTCCCAGGGGTCGGGCCGACCCTTGCCCAGCGTATTGTTGATTATCGCAACCAGCATGGGAAATTTCGCTCCATCGAGGACCTGAAAAATGTATCGGGAATTGGGGAAAAACGCTTCCAGGAACTCAAGGATCTGATTACTGTTTATTAGGGTATTCTGTCTTCTCCTCAAAATATGCGGGCAAACCTCAATTTGGCAGGAAGTTAGGGGAAATCTGTCGAACAAGGTTATAAATTACCCATTTTGTTCCGGAATGCGAGTTGGGGTTTGTGGATGGATTTAGGGAATCAATCCAGAAAATCCGGCAGTCCTTAAGCAATCGAATGGACCACCTCAATTTAAAGTTAATCGTGGCATTTGTTGTATTCTCAACTCTGCCGTTAATTATTTTGAACCATTTTGGACTTAAATATAACGAAACGGTAATCGTACAGAGTGCCCAGGAGACCTACCAGGCCAACGCCAAGGTTATCGCTCAGCAAATTGATATTTTTGTGAAAGATTTAATCTGGCAAATCAAGACTTTAGCCGATAATCCGGCTATGCGGCGCCTTGATCCTCAGCGACTTGAGCAAGTTTTGGGTTATTATCTTGAGTACAGTGAGAATTTTGAGAAAGTCTGGGTGGTTGATCTGACTGGTAAGCAGATCGCTAAAGCCCCGGACAAAGAATATGTTTCGCTAGCCGACCGGGATTACTTGCATGAGACCCTGCGGACGGGGCTACCCACTGTCAGTTCGGCTTTGATTAGCAGGACCAGCAAGCAGCCGATCTTTGTCATTTGTATCCCAATTACAGACGAAGCTAGCCGTATTATTGGTGTCCTGGGGGGAAGCGTCAGTTTCCGGGTGCTGGATAAACTGGTCAAACCGCAGGAAATTCACAGTCGCGGCAGTGTTTTCTTAACCGACCAGCGGGGAATTATGCTGTGGCATCCCCGGGAATCTTTAGTCGAGGAACAGTTTAATGCCAGTGGTTTGCAGATCGTACAGCAATTATTGAATGGGCATGCCACCGGTGTTGATCAATTTGCGTGGGATGGAGAGAATTATATAGGTGGGTACGCTCGGATCACGACCACCGGCTGGGGTGTTTTTGTCACCCAACCTTATGTGGCGGCTACCCAGGTGCTGGTATCCTTCCGCTACGGGAGCCTCCTATTCTTAATCTATGCAGTTTTGTGCTTCGCCGTCCTGGCGGTCTTCATCAGCCACCGGATTGTGCAAATTGAAGAAGAAATAAGGCAGGCTGAAAAGTTGGCTGTGGTCGGTCGTTTTGCGGCCGGCATGGCCCACGAAGTCCGGAATCCGTTGACTTCAGCTCATGGCTTCCTGCAACTGTTAAAGAAAGATTTTGCAGAAGGCTCTAAGGAGAGCAATTATATCAATATTGCCCTTGCGGAAATCGCTCGGGTTAATAGGATTATTCGGGACTTCTTAAGCCTGGCTAAACCACAAGAACCGAGGTTAGAGGTAACGGATCTTAATTCGATTTTATCAACAATTGTTTTATTAGTTGACAATCAAGCCTTTTTACAGGGCTGTGAAATCAGACTGGATCTTGGTTCAGATTTACCTCCAATAATAGCAGATCCCAACCAACTGCGGCAGGTTTTTCTTAATTTGATCCGTAATGCCTTGGAGGCTATGCCTACCGGAGGTCTCCTGAAGATTTCCAGCCGTTATTATCCGGAGGGGAAAAAGGTAGAACTCTGCTTTCAAGATACCGGCCCAGGCATACCCAAAGCTGTTTTAAAGAATATTTTTCAACCCTTCTTTACGACTAAAGAGGGGGGAACAGGCCTCGGGTTGCCAATTTCCCACCGCATCATTATCAGCCACGGAGGAGATATCCGGGTGAGTAGTTCTCACCAGGGAACGGAATTTGTGATTTCTCTGCCCATATATCAAGACCAGGGGCCCAAGCCAGAGCAAATATCCGACCAGTGTGTTTGAATGCGTGTCGACACGTGTTTTTATTACGCTGAGAAGACCCCTTGGCTTACTTAGGGGTGAAGCTGATGAGGCGTCCCCTTTTGGTTCTAATAACCTTATTTATTCTTGGGATCGCAGTGGCTAAATGTCTGAGCTTGTCGTTGGCGACCATGGAAGTTGCGTTATTCCTCTCAGGCGTTTTGGCAGGGGTCGGCTATTACCGCCGGTGGCCGCAAACCACCGCGATCATTATGTTTATTTGTTTCGGGACGGGGATATTCTGGGGCGGCCTGGCGTGGGAAAATAAGAAATCATCTCTCCTGAGTAATCTGGAGACCTACGTGACGCTTACGGGTTGGGTGGCCGAGGAACCGCAGCGTTACCCGGACCGGTTGGTCTACCGACTGGCGGTTGAGCAGATCATCACCCCGGACGGGGTCCAACCGGTAAATGAACTGGTGCTCCTCAAGCTTTACACCAAGAGGCACACGGTGGTTACCTACCGTTATGGTGATATTTTACGGGTTCATGGCCAACTTCAACTCCCCAAAGCGGCCAGTAATCCCGGTGAGTTTGATTACCAGGCTTATCTGGCCCGCCAGGGCATCTTCACCCAGGTCAGTGCGACTGAGCCTGAGCAGGTGGTGCGGGTGGGAAGCGGGCGAGGAAACCCGTTGACCCACCTGGCTTTGTCGATCAAGGTGCGGGTGGTTGAACAACTTGAACGGGAACTGCCTGGGAATCAGGCGGCGATCCTGCAGGGGATTATCTTTGGCGATCAGGAGCAACTGCCTGCGGAAGAGGTTAAGGCCTATCAAGCCACCGGGTTGTTCCATGTCTTTTCTGTCTCGGGGCTGCATGTTGGCTTCGTCCTTTTGTTCGGGCTGAGTTTGGCCAACCTGTTTCGGTTTTCCTATGGTATTTCCAGCCTGCTGACGGCCGGCCTTCTCATCATATATGGCTTCTTAACAGGTTGGCCGGCCTGCGTAGCGCGGGCGATTCTGATGGGTTTGCTGGCTCTCGGTGCTAAGGGGCTCAACCGGGATAATGACTTATTGAACAGCCTGGCGGTGGCGGCCTGGCTGATCTTGTTGTGGGATCCCCTCGCTCTTTATGACCTGGGATTTCAACTGTCTTTCGCGGCGACTTGGGGGTTAGTTTATTTATACCCGGCGCTGGACTATCGGCTTGCGCACTGGCCTCGCTGGCGGACCTTGTTCCTGGTCCCTCTAGCTGCCCAACTCGCTACCCTGCCCCTGGTGGCTTACTATTTCAACCAGGTATCCCTGATCAGCCTGGTGGCTAATGTGGTCGTGGTGGGCTTGATCGGCGCCGTGGTGCTGCTGGGCCTGGGAATTATACCATTAACCTTTGTCTGGCCAGCCGTTGCTGGATACTTAACCAGCGCCACCGGTGGGTTGATCTGGATAACCAACCTGATTATTCATGGCCTGGCCCGGTTGCCGGGAAGCACCTTAACGGTCGCGACGCCCCATTTAGTTTTAGTGTTCGCTTACTACGGGCTGCTTATGGCTATTGTTAGTGAACACTTCCAACCTGTGGTTGGATTATTCAAAACTCTGAGCCCGCGCCAGCGGACAGGTGTGATTGTTGGAACTATTGCTGTTACGCTGGTGGTAGCTCTGGTTTGGGCTAACTGGCCTCGCCCCCTGCGGATGGTGTTTCTCGATGTCGGTCAGGGTGACTGCATCTTTATTGAAACTCCCGGCGGCAAGCAGCTGCTGGTTGATGGGGGTGGACGGCCAGCGGCGGCCGGCGGGACATTTGATGTCGGCGAACGAGTTGTGCTGCCCTTCCTGCGCCGGCAGGGGATTAACCACCTGGATGCGGTAATTAATACCCATGCTCACGACGACCACCTGCAGGGGTTGATCCCCATCATAGACGAGATACGGGTAACAGTCGTGGCTGTAGCTGCCTATCCTTCGTTACCCAAAAATCTTTCGGATTACCTGACCGCTGCTCAGCAACGAGGAAGCACGGTTATAACTTTAGCCCGCGACCAGGTCTGGGACGTGGAGCCTGGGGTGACCCTGGAGGTTCTCCACCCCGGTCGTTGGTTGACCGGGACGCGTTCCGACTTAAACAACAATTCTCTGGTCCTGCGATTGCGTTATGGTCAGACCGAGATTATGTTACCGGGTGACATTGAACGTGAAGCCATGACTGAACTGCTTCAAGCTCAAGTCAGCCTGGCGGCTGATGTCTATAAGCTGTCCCACCACGGCAGCCAGTATGCGCTAGAACCGCGCTTCCTGCAGGCGGTCAACCCGCAAGCCGTGGTCATCCAGGTGGGCAAGAACAGTTTCGGTCATCCTGCCCCTGAGGTTATCCAGTACTGGGAGCGACAGGGAGTGCCGATTTACCGGACGGACCGGGATGGCGCGGTGACACTCACCAGCGACGGGAGGACAATTAGGGTGAGAACGTTCAAATGAAGGGAAGCTGCCGAAAAACAATGAAAGTGTTCAAAATGAGGTGTACTAATGGACTATCAAACGGCAATCAAACAAATTAACCAAAAACAACTTGCCCCTGTTTACCTCCTTTTTGGGGAAGAAAAATACCTGGCCGATTCCTTGTTGGCCCAGCTCAAAGCAGCGGTCCTCGATCCGGCAACCAGTGATTTCAATTACGATCAGATCGATGGTGAGACTGCTTCTGTGGAAACGATTGTATCCGCGGCCAACACTCTTCCTGTCCTGGCTGAGTGCCGACTGGTCATCGTCAAGAATACAGGACTGTTCGGGCTGAGGGGGAAGGGCAATCTAAATCCGGAGGAAGAAACGGGTTCCTCCGCTGAGGAAATACTAAGCAATTATTTGCGCGACCCCAATCCCAGTACGGTACTGGTTTTTATCGCTGAAGGAGGGGTTGAACGCCGCCACCGTTTGTTTAAACTGGTCGAACAGCGGGGGGCGGTGGTGGAACTGGCTTCATTCAAGGGGAAAACTCTCACTGATTGGGTGGAACAGCAGGTTAAACAGAAAGGTAAAACGATCAAGCGCGATGCGCTTCAGTATCTGGTCGGCCTTGATGGAGCTGATTTGTCTCAACTTTCCCAGGAGATCGAAAAGGCATGCCTGTTTATTGGGGAAAAGGAAACCATTGATCTGGCGGTGGTGCAGAAACTACGACCGCCTTCAAGCGAGACTCGGGTGTATGCGGTGGTCGACGCGGTTATGGAGAAAAAGCCCGCGGCGGCGATCGGTCTGGTGCGGCGGATGTTGTTCGCTGGAGAGCAGCCGACCAGGGTTTTCTACCTGCTGGTTCGCCAGTTTCGTTTGCTGGCCCAGGTTAAGTCCCTGGAGGACCAGGGTTTGAGCGCGCAGGAAATTAGGACACAGGTACCAGGGGTGTCAGCTTACGTGGTGGGCAAGTGCCGGCAGCAGGCGGGCAATTTCTCCTGGCCGGAACTGAGCCGTGCTTTTCAATTATGCCGTGAGGTTGACCTGGCCTTAAAGACCAGCACCGGGCAGCCAGCACTGTTGCTGGAAATGCTCATTATTCAGCTGTGTGGGAAAAATTGAAGATAAATAGAAAAACCTGTTGCCTCGACGGTAACAGGTTTGTTTCATTTATTTTTGAGCATTGAGAAGGCGCGCCAGTCTGGACTTTTTCCGCGCGGCGGTGTTTTTGTGGATGATTCCTTTAGCAGCGGCTTTATCAATGGCGCTAACCGCTTTCACGAATGCTTCCTGGGTTTTTTCCGGTGACGGGCCGCCCACCGCCTCCTTGAAGCGCTTGATCGCCGTCTTCAGAGCGGACTTTCTAGCCATGTTTCTTAAGGTGCGAATTCTAGCCACTTCCACCCGCTTGATGGCCGACTTGATATTGGGCATCTCATGTCACCTCCTTTTAAACCGAAGAACCTCTTGAGCAATTAACAAGCTATATCATAACACGGAAATTTCCAAAAAGCAAGCAAAAACCCAGGTGGTCCGTGTCAAGATTCAGTAGGTGACCCCCACACACTAGCGAATTTCATATTTTAGGCAACAATTGGTAACTTCTTTGTAAGTACACGTAGCACGTACTTGACCCATGGCTCATCTGCTGCTGGGCC